>JAHWKW010000012.1:85499-136368 GCA_019347675.1 Actinomycetota bacterium
AGAACCCCACCGGCACGACCAACCTCCCCGATCAGCGCGACAACCGCGGCCTAGGGGAAGCACGGGAAGGATACCGCATGGACACCGCAGACCCGCGGATGCTGTGCCCGCCAGCCAGCTTGCCCTCGTCAGCGCCTACCAAGCGCCACCTCGCCCCACCCTCCGATCCGTTGCGGTGTGTCCTTAGACCGGTTCTCTGTTCCAATCCTCTTCGGAGCCCTGATCAGAGCGCGCCTAAGCCGATTTTCCTCCGGTACGGTGGGCCAGCGATCGCAGCCTGCGCCGAAGGGTTGCCAGCCACGGCGTCGACCACACGACCTGGTTGGCTCGGTGACGGGCGTGCTCCCAGCTCCGCAGCGGCCGCAGACGGCCGGCGACGAGCTGATGTGTCGCGTCTTCGATCGTGAAAACGACCCGCCCCGCGAGCTCACGGTTGCGCTGGGCTTCGGGACCCGTCCACCGGACGGACCTCTCCCCAGTGACACCCAGACCCGGGTCCTGGTGGATCAAGGGCACGTCATAGGTGGCATCGACGATAGTTATGCCACGTTCACGCGCGTGGCGGATCATCCAGTTGTCCCAGGCCGGGCGTCCCACTGCGAATGGCGGGACTGCCTCGTACAGACCGCGCGGGAACAGGAACACGTCGATCGCCGCCTTGCCGTCAAGCTGCCCGTGGTCGGCCACATCCAGGAGCCAACGGTCGACGTCCTCCCGCTGGAAAGGCAGCGGCTCGGTCACGTCGAGATTCCGCCTCCGCGCCACGAGGAGGAACTGCCTGCGCTGCTGGGCCACGGCTGCGGCACCCGTCCGCAGATCAGCGGTCACCACGATGTCGGCGTTCAGGTAGCAGACCAGCGACGTGGACGCCTCTGCCTGGGCGGTGGCGAAGACGTCGTGGAGAAGTGGCGTGCCGTACCCGTTGCATTCCACACCAGGCCGATGCAGTACGCCGAGGTCGTGAGCCGCGTCGGCGACGCCGGGATCGTCCCCGAAGAGGATGACGGCGTCGGCAACACGCGCCCAGCTGGCCACGGCGTTGCGCTGCCGCACGTCGTCCAGGCCCCGGAAGGCCTTCGCGACGGCGAAGATGGTCAGTAGCGATGAATAGGGATTCACGTCGGGCTGCCAAGTGCTCACCTAGTGCCCCTTCAAGTCCCACGCATCCACAAGACCGGCTTCGTGCGCGGCCGCCCACGCGTCCTCGACAATCTTCCAGTTGGACTGATTGGCCAGCTCCACGTATCCAGCGCCGTCGTCCCACACTCGCCAGTAGGTCGCTTGCTCAGCCATGGGATCCCTCGGTTGACGCGTCGACCTAGTCGTAGCGAGCGACCTCATACCGCCGAGAGCGGCATGGCACTGTAGACGTTGGCGGGGAGCGGAGGTTGGTGCGGGTCGGCCATCCGTAGCCTTCGAGTTGGTGAACTCGGAGGCGTCGGGATGGCCGACTACGGGAGTCTACTTCGCGATCGGGTGACGTTGGCCGACCAGCACGGCCAGCCCAGCGATCCCGGCACGGTCGGCGGCCTGGGCCAGACGGCGTCCCTGCTGCGGGTGCAGCGCGCGGCTGCGCAGGTTCCGGGACTTGCGGGGCAGCGGCATCGCCGGTGACACGTCGTCGACCTCCAGCATAGCGCACAGGTGGGCGATGACGGCGCGGGCCTGCCCGATCAGCGACCCGGTCCCCTCCATCGACGCAGCCCAGACGCGCACCGTCACCGGGTCGGGCCGCATCGGGTCGCGGTGGCGGGCCCGGGCGAAGTCGCACCAGCGCACGGTCGTGGTTGACCACTTCCACGCGATCCGGCCTCGTCAACCAGGTGGTTGACGAGGTGCGTCGCCGCGTCCAGCACGAAATCCAAAAGCTGCTGTTGGTCGCCGTCGACGGCTCGACGACTGCGCCCACCAGCGCATCCGCCAAGCCCTCGACGTCGGCGATCCGTACTTCGAAGCGTCAGGGGCTGCACCCCCTCGATAGCTGCGTAGAGCCAACAATCCGCCCGATAATGTGCCCAATCTGATCAGCGTCGGCGACGGTGGTGTTTTGGACCGGATCGCCGTGACGGTTCGTCGGTCGATCAATCGAACAACGGCGCGCGCTCGGGCTGAGTTGGGGCTGTTGACATTCCGCTGCACCAGTTACCCGCGACGAACGACCATCGAGGCCCTTCCGGCAACGGGCGCGCAGCGAAGACTGCCCGTGGTCGCGTTGTCGGAAATGCGTAGCTCGACCCTGGTCGACGAAGCCGCGATTCGGGCTGACGGGCGCGGATGAACTCCCTATCATCCCGGCGATCAGGTGGATGAAGGCGGATGACAAAGCGTGCACTGATTACGGGGATCACCGGCCAGGACGGCTCGTACCTTGCGGAGCTTCTGCTAGAGCGCGGGTACCAGTTGCATGGGATCATCCGGCGCGCGTCATCGTTTAACACTGACCGGATTGATCACCTCTACCAAGATCCACATGAGGAGGACCGGCGCTTGGTCCTGCATTACGGGGATCTCACCGACGGTTCGCAGCTCGCACGTCAGATCCGCACCTTCGAGTCGGACGAGATCTACAACCTCGCCGCGCAGTCGCACGTCGCTGTCAACTTCGAACAGCCGGAGTACACCGGCGACGTTGATGGACTTGGAACGGTGCGTCTACTGGAGGCCATCTGCGAGTCGGGCGTTCCCTGCAAGCTGTACCAAGCTGGAACCTCGGAGATGTTCGGCGCGTCGCCGCCTCCACAGTCGGAGGAGACGCCGTTCTCGCCCAGATCGCCGTACGCCGCTGCCAAGCTCTACGCCTACTGGATGACGCGGAACCACCGCGAGGCCTACGACATGTTTGCGGTGACCGGCATCCTCTTCAACCACGAGAGTCCCCGTCGCGGGGAGACGTTCGTCACGCGCAAGGTGACGCGCGCAGTCGCACGCATCGTCGCTGGCACGCAGGACAAGGTTTACCTCGGCAACCTCGATGCTGAGCGGGACTGGGGTCACGCTCGCGACTACGTGGAAGCGATGTGGATGATGTTGCAGTGTCACAATCCGCGTGACTACGTCATCGGAACCGGCGAGGCACACACCGTCCGCGAACTCTGCCGAACCGCTTTCGGACACGTCGGACTCGATTGGGAGCCGTTCGTGGGGATCGATCCACGTTACTACCGGCCCACGGAAGTCGAACGCCTCCAGGCGGATCCGACGCGCGCCTTGAGCGCGCTCGGCTGGAAACCCCGGGTTACGTCAAAGGAGCTCGTCGAAGAGATGGTCGAAGCGGACCTCGCGGACGTCAATCTCGATATAGATGGCGCGTGGGCTCGTGTCGCCGAACGCTTCCCGGATTCCGCTCGTGTCTGATTCCGGTGCCGCGTTCGACCTGCAGGGAGCCCGCGTGTGGGTCGCGGGTCACCGGGGGCTCGTGGGTTCCGCTCTCGTGAGACGGCTGAGCGATGAACCCATAGCGGAGCTCATCACGGCGACCTCGGATGAGATGGACTTGCGGCGTCAGGAGGCCACAGAACGTTTCGTCTCCGATGTGCGTCCCGACCTCGTCCTGCTCGCTGCCGCCCGCGTGGGTGGCATCCACGCCAACAGGTCAGCGCAAGCGACGTTCCTCTACGAGAACCTCATGATAGTCGCCAACGTGATCGAAGCGACCCGTCAACACAGCGTTTCTAGGGTCGTCATTCTGGGATCCTCGTGCATCTACCCCCGCGCCGCTAAACAACCGATACGCGAAGACTCCCTGCTGACCGGTCCTCTCGAACCGACGAACGAGGGCTACGCCATCGCGAAGATCGCCGGACTCTCCCTCGCCAAGATGTATCGGCGCCAGCACGGCTTCGACGCGATCAGTCTCATGCCAACCAACCTCTATGGACCGGGCGACAACTTCGACTTCGAAACCTCGCACGTTCTTCCGGCGCTTCTTCGCAAAGTGCATGAGGCGAAGACGTCTGGAGCCCAAGACGTGACGATCTGGGGCACGGGCGAGCCGCGCCGGGAGTTCCTCCACGTCGACGACCTCGCTGATGCCGTCATGTTCGCCGTCCGGAACTACGCCGACGAGCAACATCTCAACGTAGGTACCGGATGCGACGTTTCCATCCGTGAACTCGCCGAGCTCATCGCCGATGTCGCCGGATGGGAAGGCCAGTTCGCCTTCGATACGTCGATGCCCGATGGTGCGCCGCGCAAGCTCTTGGACGTGACGCGTCTTCAGCAACTCGGCTGGTCGCCGTCGATCGACCTACGTTCGGGTGTAGAACAGACATACGACTGGTTCCTCAAGAACATCGCTGAGGCTCGGGGCGTCGCCTAAAAGAGGCGTTCCTGTCGTTTTCGTGGGTAACCCGGAGTTCGACAGTCGAGGTGTGGGGCTGGGCATGCGCACGTGGCGTCTTTGGGCGCGTAGGTGCGGGTTGTGGCCAGATTTCGGGCTCTCCCCGTATGAAATGTGGGTGATCTCACGCGCGTTGCACCCATGGGAGGGTGAGATTGATGGGGCCGCAGGAGAGCATCACGAGGGCGAGCGCGGCAGCGGCGGAGTGGAACGCGAACGCGCGCCGCACGATCAAACGCACTCTTTGGTTGAGGCCCTCGAGTCTCGCGTTCGAGAGACCGAGTCGGATCGCGGCGAGGATCCCGTCGCGGTGTTTGCGAATGGTGCGCCCGGCCTTGACGAACGGTTGCAGGCTCGAACGCTGTACGCGGGCGCACCAGCGATCGAGCATCTCGGCGACGTCGTGCTCGTCGAGTCCGCCAGCGAAGATGGCCCGCAGTTCTTCCTTCCGCTGGTAGGCGCGCCCAAGGGCACCGCCGTGCCGGCTGACCGCGGCCAGGGTCTGCGCCTGGCGTTGGGTGAGGGTCCCCGGGGTTCTTCAGCAGCGCCCAGCGGGCACCCTTGAACTTGCGGGCAATGTGGGAGGTCGGGCAGATGCCGCAGCTGCTGCCAGATGTCGCGGCGCACCACGTTGAGCGCGTCGGTGGCGACCTTCACGACATGGAAAGGATCGAAGCAGATGACCGCCTGCGGGGCATGCCCATCGGCGGTCACAGATTTTCGGAACGCCGGACCCATATCCATCGACACCGCCTCGACCTGGGCGCTACGGGCGGCTCCGAGCTCATCGAAGAAACCGTCGAGGGTCTTGGCGTCACGCCCTCGGCGCCCCACACGACCTTGTTGGTGTCGTGGTTGACGACCAGGGTCATGTAGTTGTGGTGGCGCTTCCAGCTGACTTCATCCACACCCATGTGGAACAGCCCGTCGAGCCGGCCGGGGTCCAACTCGTCGGCCACGACCCGGTCGCAGATCCGCCCCACCGTGTTCCAGTCGATGCGCACCAGTCGGCGCACCGCGTCCTTGTCCATCTTGGTGGCCAGCCACGCGACCAGACACTCGAAGTCGCGGGTGAACCGCGACCCGGCTCGGGCAAAGTTCACCGCTCCGACGCGCTGGCCATGCTGGGGGCACGACACCCATCGCAGCTCGCGGCAGACGACAGCACAACGCGGGTCGAGGTCTCGCCCAGATCCTGTGCCAGCTCGGCCATCTCGAGGAACATGCTTCGGTTTTCCCGAGCCCTCAATTGCGTATAGAGCAGGGAGTGAGCGAGGTCCCTCTTAGGAAGGCGCGGCTCACGCACCTACCGCGTCAGAACGGCCCGAGCGGCGGGCGCCCACCACACGCGGCTGGCAAGTGACAGCTGTACTCGGTGGTGCTACGCGCACCACCGAACACGGATCAGTTGACCGACGAGGGCCGTCATGCCCACGATGTTGTTGCGGTTCCTCGGTCCGATCCTGCTCGCCCTAGCCGTGCCATTCGTCCGCGGTCGCGTCAAGCGCTAACCAGGTGTAGCCAGGAGGAAGCCGTCAACAACACGGCGCTAGCACGTGCTACTTGACATAACGCTACTTATGGGGGTATGACAAGGTTGGGGGGCCTGTCGCAAGTCGGCGGCGTGCACGGCCGTCGAACGCCATCCACCTGAGAACGGTTCGCAACAGGCGCTAGGCTGTGTTGCGAACCGGTCGCAGGAGGAAGGCCGTGATCCGGGTGACCGCCGCCCTCGTGGGGGCGAGCCTGCTGCTGGTGGCCTGCGGCTCCGTCGGCGGGGCGCCGCCCCGCGAACGGCTGTTGGTCGTCACCACGGTCGCGCCGATCACCGACATCGTGGCGCAGGTCGCCGGCGACGACGTCGAGGTCCGTGGCCTGGTCCCGGAAGGCGTCGACAGCCACACGTTCGAGCCGTCGCCCGACGACGCCCGGCTGCTGGCCGAGGCGGACGCCATGATCGTCAACGGGCTCTTCCTGGAGGAGCCTTCGCTGGAGCTCGCCCGACCGAACCTGCCGGAGGGCGCCCCGATCGTCGCGCTCGCCGAGCGGACCATCGACCGCGACGAGTGGATCTTCGACGTGTCGTTCCCACGCGAAGAGGGCCGCCCCAACCCGCACCTGTGGACCGACCCGCGGCTGGCGCGCGCGTACGCCGGCCACGTCCGCGACGTGCTGAGCGAACTCGACCCCGACCACGCCGAGGGCTACGCCCGGCGCTTCGAGCTCTTCGCGGACATTCTGGACCGTCTCGACGCCGCCATCGCCCGCGCGTGGTCCACCGTCCCGACCGACCACCGCAAGCTCGTCACGTACCACGATTCGTGGCCGTACTTCGCCCGCCGCTACGGCATCGAGGTGGTCGCGGCGGTGCAGCCGTCCGACTTCTCGGAGCCGTCTGCGCGGGAGGTCCGCGACGTGATCGAGCAGGTCCGGGCGGCCGGTGTCCCGGCGATCTTCGGGTCGGAGGTGTTCCCCTCTCCGGTGCTGCGGCGAATCGCCGAGGAGAGCGGCGCGCGGTACGTCGACGATCTGGCAGACGACGATCTGCCGGGCGCGCCCGGCGACCCGGATCACTCCTACGTGGGCATGATGGTGGCCAACGTCCGGGCGATGGTGTCGGCTCTGGGCGGCGACCCGGCCGCTCTCGGCGAGCTCGACCCCACGCGATGAGTACGACCCCGGCGGTCGAGCTGCGCGGAGCCGACTGTGGCTACCGCGGAACGACTGTCCTGGCCGACGTCGACCTGTGCGTCCAGCCGGGGGAGTTCCTCGGCGCGGTCGGCCCGTCGGGATCCGGCAAGACCACCCTGATCCGGGCGTTGACCGGCCGCTGCGACGTCGAGGGCACGGTCCACGTCTTCGGCCGTCCGGTCGACCCGCGACGGCCGGGCGTGCGCCTGGGATACGTCCCCCAGGTCGGAGGCGTCGATCTGGCCTTCCCGATCAGCGTCGGCGAGATCGTCCTGCAGGGGCTCGGCGACCGCGGCAGCCCCCTCCCGCGCGGCCGCGCCGCCGATCGTCGTGCGGTCGGCGACCTGCTGGAGCGGCTGCACATCGGCCAGCTGAGCGGGCGGCCGCTGGGGGAGCTGTCCGGTGGGGAGCTGCAGCGGACGTTGCTGGCACGCGCGCTGATCGGCCGCCCACAGCTGCTCCTGCTCGACGAGCCCACGTCGGGCGTGGACCTCAAGACCCGCCACGACGTGCTCCACCTGCTGGGGGACCTGCACGAGCAGGGGATGACGATCGTGCTCACCACCCATGACCTCAACTTCGTCGCGGCGCACCTGCCGCGGATCGTGTGCCTGGCGGGCCGGGTCGTGGCCGACGGGGCGCCGGCCGAGGTCTTCCGCCCCGACGTGATCCGCGCCACGTACGGTGCCGAAGTCAAGGTGATCGCCGACCACGGCCTGGTGTTCGTCGCCGACCCCACCCACCTGCTGACCCCGCGCAGCCACCACGACCCCCACGACCACCGCCTCGCTCCGGTCCCGGGTGAGCCGTGAGCTGGCTGACCGGCCCGCTGTGGGACTACGCGTTCTTCCGTGACGCGTTGGCGGTCGCGATCCTCGCTGGCGGGATCGCCGGGGCGCTCGGCGCCTACGTGGTCGTGCGGCGCATGTCCTACATCGCCCACGGCCTGTCGCACGCGGTGCTCGGCGGGGCGGCGGTGGCCGGGGCGCTCCGGGTCAACGTCCTACTGGGCGCGGGCATCTGGGCGTTCGTGTCGGCGCTGCTGATCGAGCGGGTCGCTCGCCGGCGCGGTCTGTACGCCGACACCGCGATCGGGATCGTCACCACCGCCTCGTTCGCGATCGGTATCGCGGTGATCAGCGCGGCGGGGCGGTGGCAACGCAACCTCGAGAGCTTCCTGTTCGGCAACGTCCTGGGGGTCGACGACACCGACATCGTCCTGGCGGTCGTGGTCGCGGTCGCCGTGGCGGCGGTCCTCATCGGGCGGTACCGCCCGCTGCTGTTCGTGACCTTCGACCGGGACGTCGCCGCCATCCACGGCGTCCGGGTCGACCGCTACGAGGTGCTGTTCGCGCTCCTGCTCACCGCCGGGGTGGTCGCGTCGATGCGGATCCTGGGTGTCCTGCTCGTCGCGGCCGCCGTGGTGATCCCTCCGGCGACCGCCCGGGTGCTCACCGACCGCTTCGAGGTCCTCGTCCCGCTCGGGGCGGCCCTGGGTGCGGCATCCGCTGTCCCTGGCCTGTACCTGTCCTGGTACGCGGGCATCGCGTCGGGCGCGGCGATCGTGCTGGTCCAGGCCGGGATTCTCGCGGTTGCCGCCGCGGTCCGAGCCGGACAGGAACGGCGACGCCCGCGGCGTCGCCAGCGGTCGCCGGCCGGGGCGGTCCCGACCTAACAGGTGACCGAGAGGACTACAGCCCCAGGTCCAGCTGCGTCGGCGGTGGCGGGGACGGTGCGGCGGTCACGCCGAGGGTGGTCAGCGGCGCGTCGGTCCGCGCGGGGCGGGGCGGGACGCGCCGGGCACGGCGTGGGGAGGCTGTCACGCCCCCGTGCCGCTTGACCAGGTCGGCGATCAGGTCGGCGATACGGGCCTGCTCCCGCTTGGGGGCGTAGGAACGCGGGTAGAGGCGCCGGTAACGCTCGACCAGATCCGGACGGTGGGTCTCCAGCCAGGGCAGGAACTGCTCCTTCACTCCCGGGCGGAGATGCAGCACGATCGGAGAGATCGACCGCGCCCCGGCCTGCACGCACGCTGCGACGACCGCCTCCAGCTGTTCCGGGGCGTCGGAGACCCCGGGGATCACCGGCGCGACCAGCACGCCGGCACCGATCCCGGCCTCGCGCAGGGCCGCCACGGCCTCGACCCGGCTGGTCGGGTGGGGGGTGCCCGGCTCGGTCGCGCGCCACACGTCGTCGTCGAGCGTCCCGATCGAGAAGTTGACCGCCACGTCGGTGCGCTCATCGGCGTCGCGGAGCAGATCGAGGTCGCGCAGGACCAGCGATGACTTTGTCAGGATCGAGAACGGGTTGGCGTGCTCGGTCAGGACCTCGAGCACGCCACGCGTGAGGCGGTAGCGACCCTCGGCCCGCTGGTAGGGGTCGGTGTTGGTCCCCATCGCGATGTGCTCGCCCGACCAGCGGCGCGGGTGGATCTCGGCGCGGAGGGCTTCAGCTGCGTTGACTTTGACCACGATGACCCGCTCGAAGTCCCTCCCGGCGTCGAGGTTGAGGTACTCGTGGGTCGGCCGAGCGAAGCAGTTGTGACTGACGACACCGTTGGCGATGAAGTCACCCGTCTCCGTCGTGATGTCGTACATCGGCACGTCGACGTGCAGCGCGTCGACGGCGACGACGTCGAGCTCGGCATCGCTGTTCAAGGCGACGCCGTGGATCACGCGCTTCCGCCTGATGGCCGGGTCCACCGTGTGGAAGAAACGCAGGTGCTCGCGCAGTCCGCCGCGCAGTCGGATGGAACGGCATCCGTCCGGCCGCGGCGGCTCGGGCACGGCGTCGAAGCCGAACGCTTCGAGAGATGCGCTGATCCGGTCGAGGATCTCGTCGTCGATGTTGACGATCCTCAGGATCCCGCGGCTGTAGCTGCCCTGCGCGTCGAAGATCCCGGCGAGGAGCCCGCGCGTCCACGCCTCCGACGGCTCCTCGGGCCACGCGATGAGCGCCCGCACCGCGGCGACAGCCGGGCCGGACGAGGTCCTGATCGCCTTCATCGCCCGACGGTCGCCGGCCGCAGGTGAGAAGTCGAACTCGCGCGTCGCGATGGCGTCTCGGGTGAGGTAGCGACGGACTCGGGCCAGAGCCCGGACGTCGGTGAACGCCAGAGCGAAGTGGTGGTGGACCGCGCCGCCGGTGGGAGGGCGGTCCGGATAGGAGTACGTCGCGAGGTGGCCGTCGCCGCGGACGATCCCGCACAGGTAGCCCCGCCGGTACTCCGCCGTCTCCTTCGGCGGCTCGGCGAACGCGCCGGTGCCGACCAGCGCGTCGTTCGTCGTCAGGTGGGGACGTCGGCTGGCACCGCTGGTCGCACCCCAGACGTGCTTCCACCCGCCTTCCGTCAGGAAGCGGTGGTCGCCGCTCGCGATCAGCTGCGTGCCGTCGGAGAGGAGGATCCGGTACGCCGGCTTCACGGTGCGCCAGTGCGCCGTGACGCGGGTCGGCACATACCGCCGGTCGTTGCCTATCCGCAGGGTGCCGTACACGGTATCGCCGACGCGCAGGTCGGCGATCGGCTTCGCCGTGCCATCCGCCATGAGCACAGGCGTCTCGCCGGTCAGGCAGTAGGAGCACGCGTGGCTGCAGCCCCGGTAGACGTTGATCGTGAAGCGGAACGGCACGCGCGAGGCGGCCGAGACCTCGTTGATGATCCGCTTCGCGCGGACGTGGATGAACTCGAGTCCGGCGAACTCGGGATGACGGACCCGTTCGGCGGCGTCTGCGAACAGCGGCAGCTGCGGCCCCTGCCCGCCCACCGCCTCCCACCGCAGCTGCTGTCGCTTCGCGTTGTGGTCCACACCCACAGCCTAGCCGAACGTACGTTCACGCGGTGGTCCGGGTGCTGCTGTCCGCCGACGCCGGCTCGGGGGGCGGCGTGCTCAGTCGAGGAACCCGTGCTCGCGCAACCAGTCCTCGGCCACCGCCGAGGGATCCTCCTTGTCGACCTCGACGCGCTTGTTCAGCTCGGTCAGGCCGTTGGTCGTGATCTGAGCGGTGACGGAGTTCACCAGCTCGCGGAACGGCTCGCCGTACGCATCCAGGATCCCGTCGCGGACGACCGGGACGATGTTCTGGGGGAGCTGCAGGTTCTTGTCGTCCTCGAGAAGCACGAAGTCGTTCGCGGCGACGACGCCCTGCGTGGTGAACAGGTTGGCTGCGTCCACCTCGCCGCGCGCGAGCGCCGCGACCGTGACGGGGCCGCCGGCGTCCAGCTCCTTGAACTCGACGTCCAAGCCGTACACCTCCCGCAGGCCGCGGAGGCACGACAGCCGCTCGGGGCACTCCGGGCTAGCGCCGAAGGTGATCGTCCCCGGCACCGTCGCCAGGTCGCTGATCGTGTCCAGGTCGTGCTGCTCGGCGAACTCCCGCGTCACTGCGACCGCGTCGACGTCCTGCGCCGACGCCATCTGTAGGGATGTGATCCCCTCGTCGCGGTACTCCTCCTGCAGCGCGTCGTAGACCTCCTGCTCTTCGCGGAGGTCGACCTGCTCACCCTGGCGCTGGAAGCGGAGCGCGTTCCCGGTGTACTCGATGATCATGTCGATGTCGCCTCTGGCCAGGGCCGGCTGGGTCACCTCCCGCGATCCGATCCCCTGTTTG
The DNA here is from genome assembly GCA_019347675.1 of Actinomycetota bacterium. Taxonomy (NCBI): domain Bacteria; kingdom Bacillati; phylum Actinomycetota; species Actinomycetota bacterium. The sequence goes on from JAHWKW010000012.1 coordinate 97,138, forward strand.
GTCGCAACCGGATAGCCGTGCGCGTCGAGCCCCTGGGCGTAGATCTCGGCGAGGATCTCGCTCTCCGGGAAGTTGAACGACCCGATGTCGATGGTGGGGCCCTCCTGCCGAGCGGGCGGGCTCTGGCCGTCGGCGCCGGGGCCTGCGCCGGTCCCGCCGCCACCGCAGGCGGCCAGCAGCGCCGCGACGGCCGCCACTGGCACGACGGTGGCCCGCCAGTGCGTGTACCTGCGAATCATGGTGCGCCTTCGGTTGGAGGGGACGCCGCCGAACACTACCGCGGTAGTAGAAGTCCGACGCTGACGGCCGTGCTGCGACACCCGCGAAGTGTCACGTTCACACCGCTCGCGCGGTTTGGGCCACCGATCCAGCGCTGGTCCGCTGGATGCCGGTGGGGACCGCCGCCCGTTCAAGCAGATCGAAGAGCCGTTCAGTGACCAGGGCCACGACCGCGATCAGGGCGATGCCACCGAGCATCTCGGCGAAGTCCCGCTGGTAGAACCCGTCGATCACGTACCGACCCAGACCGCCGCCGGCGACGAGAGCCCCGATCGGCGCCGTCGCGACGATCTGCACCGCTGCGACCCGCACAGCTGCGAGGATGACCGGCGAAGCGAGCGGTAGCTCGACGTGCAGCAGGACGTCGCGTTCCCGCAGGCCCATCCCACGCGCGGCTTCGACCGCGGCGGGATCAGCGTCGCGGACCGCGGTGTAGGCGTTGGTGAACATCGGGTGGAGGCCGACGAGGAACAGGGCCACGAACGTCGGCCAGTACTCCATCCGCAACCCCAGCGCCAGCGTGATCAGGAGCGCGATCACCAGCAGCCCGAGCGTGGGGACGGCTCGGCCGAGGTTCGCGATCGCGGCGGCGATCGTCCCACCGCGCCGTGCGTGTCCGGTGACCACGCCGGTGGGGACAGCCAGCGCTGCGGCCGCGAGGATCGCGGGGACGGTCACCTGCGCATGCTCCACGAGCCGCGTGGGGATGCCCTGCCGTCCGGCCCAGTTCGCAGGCTCGACCAGCCACCGCAGCACCTCGAAGACGATCACGCAGCCCCGCCGCGCCGTGCCCACGGGGTCAGGGCACGCTCGATGCCCAGAAGCAGGCCGTCGAAGGCGACCGCGAGTAGGAAGGACAGCACCGTCCCGACCATCAGTGGGGTGAGGAACCACCGGCGCAAGCCGTCGAAGATGAAGTGTCCCAGCCCCCCCAGGGCGATCAGCCCGGTGATCGTGACGAGCCCAACGGTGGTGACGGTCGCGATGCGCACGCCAGCCACGATCACCGGCACGGCCAGCGGCAGCTCGATCTCCCACAGCAGGCGCGCACGGCTGTATCCCATCCCCACGGCCGCTTCGTGGACGTCGGCAGGGACGGCGTCCAGCGCGGCGACCGTGTTGCGCACCAGCATGATCAGGGTGTAGGCAACCAGGCCGATCTCGGCCGTCAGGATGCTCAAGCCGGTGAACGGGACAAGCGCGGGGAAGACCGCGATCGACGGGATCGTGTACATCACGCTCGTCGCCGCCGTGATCGGGCGGTAGGTGCGTCGGAAGCGCACGGCGAGGACCGACAGGACCAGGGCGATCGCGAACCCGATCGTCACCGCGATCACCGTCAGGACGACGTGCTCGACGAGTCGATCCCAGACGTCGCCGCGGTGGCGGACGATCCACGCCCAGTCGATCGTCCACTCGATCAGGCCGCCATTCTGGGCCGCGAGCGTCACTCGAGCAGCTCTCGACTGATCTGGTCGACGAAGAGCATCCCCACGTAGCGGTCATCGTTGTAGACCACGGCCACGTGGTTGCGGGTGTGGATGATCGCGTCGAGCGCGCGACGCAGCGTCCCGGACACTTCGACCCACACCCGGAAGTCCCGCGTGTGGTGTTCGCCGATCGGGCGGCCGGGTTCCAGGTCGTGGCCCCACAGCCAGCCGCGGAGTCGGTCGCCGTCCAGGACCCCGACCCAGTCCAACCCGTGGTCGGCCATCACCTGCTTGGCGTCTTCAATCGGAGCGGCGGCATCCACGACCGGTCCGCGGGGGAGGTCCACGTCGGCCAGACCGATCAACGACAGCCGTTTCAGGCCCCGTTCCTCCCCGAGGAAGTCCTGCACGAACGGGCTGGCAGGGTCGCGCAGGATCTCCGCCGGCGTGCCGTACTGCTCGAGGACGCCACCGATGTTCAACATCGCAATCCGATCGCCCAGACGGATCGCCTCGTCGATGTCGTGGGTGACGAACACGATCGTCTTGTGCAGCGACGCCTGCAGCCGCAACAGCTCATCCTGCAGCCGCGTGCGCACGATCGGATCCACCGCCCCGAACGGCTCGTCCATCAGCAGCACCGGTGGGTCGGCTGCCAGAGCGCGAGCAACGCCGACCCGTTGGCGTTGACCGCCCGACAGCTCCGAGGGGTAGCGGTCGGCCACGTCGGCCGGCAGGTCCATCACCTCCACCAGGTCCTGCACCCGCCGGCGGATGCGTTCGCCGTCCCAACCGAGTAGACGCGGCACGGTGGCGATGTTGCGGACGACCGTCTGGTGGGGGAACAAGCCGATCTGCTGGATCACGTACCCGATCTCGCGTCGAAGCTCGTGCGGCGCGAGGGCTGTCACGTCGCGGCCGCCGACCTCGATCATCCCCGACGAGGGTTCGATCAGACGGTTGATCATCTTCAGCGTGGTGGTCTTCCCGCATCCGGACGGACCGACGAGCACGACGATCTCGCCCGCAGGGATGTCCAGGCTGAGGCGGTCCACCGCCGCTGGGGGGCCCCCGGCGAAGCGTTTCGTGACCTGCTTCAGCCGGATCATGGCGTCGCTCACGGCGGGCTGATCGCCTCGTACGCCGCTGCGGTCACGACCCCGTACAGCAGGTGCGGGATGATGTCCGACACCCACGCTGACACGCCCCACTGGCGTGGATCGGTCACATCCAGCGTGGTCGCGGGGACGTCACTGCCTGCCATGGCTGCCAGGCCGAGCGCCACCCCCGCAACCGGGACAGGGACCTCGGCGGTGCGTGGCCGGACGACCCCGTACACCGCCCCGATGCCGATGCCGGTCACGTAGCCCAGGAGCGCGCCCAACCCTTGGCTGCGGTTCTGTGCGGTCTGATCATCGCCTCGAGGGGCGAGGTCGGCCCCTGCCTCATCGGCGAGCCGCTGGGCGGTCTGGGCGGGGATCTTGCTGGACGGCCGTCCCCGCACCGCCATGTCCAGGTAGGTCACGACGTTGAGCGCCGCTGTCCCGGCGGCTCCGGCGAGGATCCCGCGCTGCAGGTCTGTGGCGATCGTCACGACATCCTCCTTCGGCACGCTTCAGCTGCTCTCCGCGGCGGCGACCAGGTCCCGACCCGCCGTCGTCGTTCGGTACAGATGACGGCGTCCGGTGAGGAACGCCAGCCCGTACAACAGGCCCGCCGCCACCAGCAGCGCACGGTAGCCCACCACGATGGCGCCGTACTCGAGCACCCCACCGAGCATCGCGCCGAGCAGGTTCGCGCCGAACGCCGTGGTGGACGCGCCGACGTGCTTGAAACGCTGCGCGAACACAAGGTTGGCGACGAAGATCGGAGCGAACGCCAACGCCGACGCCGCCGCGAACCGGGTCACGGGCTCGAGCTCCAACAACGCGCGCTGCGGCACCGCCAGTGCGATCCCGAACGCCACGGCCAGCACGACGTACAGGCGCGCAGGGGCACGGAACTGGACGCGTTTGGCCACCTCGATCGCGAGGTAGACCGCGAGGAGCACGCCGGCGAACACCAGCGCGTTGACGAACCACGTCGTGCCGAACAGCAAGGCGAACTGCACGACGTACATGGTCTCGAGGAGCAGGAACGCCGCGCCCATGAAGAACAGGTCGAGGTAGCGCCCCACGGTCCGAAGCGGACCGCCGGCCACGCGCACCGCCGCCACCGAAGCGGCCAGGATCAGGCCCAGGGCCAGCAGGTACATGCCGGGCAGGCGTCGGGTGCGCAGGTACAGGAACGGTCGATCGTCTTGGACCGGCGGGGGTGCGGCGTCCGCGCCCACCCAGAAACTCGGGCAGCGCAGCACCGTGGGATCATCGCTGGCGGTCAGGAGCGCCAAGCCCACGTCGGTGCCGACCGCGTCGATGCACGGTGGCCGGCCGAACGACTGTTGCAACGTGCGCGCGAGACGGTCGATCAGCCACCCCTCGCGATAGTAGTTGTACATGGCGAACACCCCGCCTGGCGCGAGGTGGGCACGCGCTTCGTCGATCGCTTCGCGGGTGAACAGGTAGCTCTCCAAGCGCAGCGAGGACTGGCCCGAGACCAACGTCAGCGAGTCGGGCAGCGCGAACAGGATCAGGTCGTAGCGGCGGTCGGTGCGTTCCAGGAACGCCCGTCCGTCGTCGACATGTACGGTCACACGATCGTCTTGGTAGGGCCGGTCGGGGTTCAGGTCGCGGCCCAGCTGCTGCAACCGTGGATCGATCTCCACGGCATCGACGCGGTCGGCGCCCTCCGCCAGCGCGATGGCGACGTCGGATCCGTTCCCCGCCCCGACCACGAGGACGTCGCGCGGTGCGGCTCCCGGGCGCCGCTCGTAGGGCAGGAAGTAGATCGGCTCGATCTCTCGCCGGAGCGCCGTGGACTCGATCACCTGGTGGGGGATGCCGTTGACGTTGACGCGGACCTGCTCGCTGTCCCCGGACCCGAACCGGCGGGTCGTGATCTCGTAGTACGGCGACCAGATGGTGTCAGGCGTGAACGACTCGATCGCGAGGAACCCGCCCAACGCCACCAGGGCGGTGAGCTGCACGGCGCCGGCGCGGCGACCCAGGAGGACGACCAGCAGGACCGCGACCACCAGGCCCCAGGCCAGGGGAGGGGCGTGCAGGAACGACAGCAACGAGAACGCTGCGATCCCGAGGATGGCCCCGAGGATGTCGAGCCGGTAGGCCTCGAGCGGCTCGAAGCGTTCGAAGACGCGCGCGACGCCTTCTGCGAGCAGCGCCATGACCGCGGCGGCGGCAGCGAACACGACCGGGAGCGTGATCCACATCGGCAGACCGGACGCGGTGATGCGCCCGAAGTACAGCACGTCGCTCCCGCTGCGGTCGATCTCGACGGGGAACACCGACACGAACGCGACGAGCGCCGCCAGCGCGACCGGGGCCCAGCGCAGACCGTCACCGTCGTGGCGCGCCCGCAGAAACCCGATCCCGATCCCGAGGAACGAGCCGAGGAGCACGAAGTTCGAGAAGTAGGACAGGTACATCACGTTCGCGCCGGTCCAGCGGATCAGCGCTAGCTCGGTCAGCAGCAGCGTGAAGCTGAGCAGGATCAAGCGAAGTCGGTCGCTCACGCGGTCAGTCGGCGGCCGACAGGTCGACCTCGTAGGCCTCCCACAGCAGGTCCGAGCCGCGCTGGCGGTGCCTGGCCGCCTGCCCGAGCAGTTCGAGCGCGTCGCGTCGCAACCGTTCGACCTCGTCGCTGTCGGGGATCGCCCCCCGGCACTGCGCCAGGAGCGCGTCGATGGAGGCCGCGAGCTTACGATGGTCTTGGCGCAGGCGCGCCACCGACGGTTCCAGGCGTGGAGCCTCCGCCAGGATCTGGTCGAACAGCCCACCAGGCGCCTCGGTCTGGTCGGTGTGGTCGTCGAGGGTCGCGCGCAGACGGGTCAAGGCCGCTGCGACCAGGTCGCGCCACGGCTCAGGCCGGCCGGCCGTGGCGGCGAGCGCCTGCTCGAGCTGGACCAGGGCAGCGTGGAGCTGGCGTCGCCGGTGGCGGACCGAACCGAGTTCGGGGCGCGCGTCGAGCTGCATGGCGGGTCCTTTCCGGCCTGTTAAGTGAGCGACACGGACCGCCCCGTCGTCAAGTGCCAACTGCTGTGGTCGGTCGTCCCGGCCCGTGTGACGCTACTGCCTACACTCGCGCCGCATCCGGCGAGGAGCTCACATGCGGGTCTGGACGGGGAAGCCCTACCCACTGGGGGCTACCTACGACGGAGTCGGAACGAACTTCTCGCTGTTCTCCGAGATCGCCGAACGGGTCCAGTTGTGCCTGTTCGACGACGACGGCGCCGAGACGCGGGTGGATCTCCCCGAGGTCTTCGGCTTCTGCTGGCACGGGTACCTGCCCGACGTCGGCCCGGGCCAGCGGTACGGGTTCCGTGTGCTCGGCCCCTACGCCCCCGAGGCCGGGCACCGCTGCAACCCCCACAAGCTCCTCCTCGACCCCTACGGCAAGGCCGTCGATGGGCAGGTGACGTGGAACGAGGCGGTGTTCGGGTACCGGTTCGGGCGGGAGGACGTCCGCAACGACGACGACAGCGCCCCGTTCATGCCGAAGTCGGTGATCGTCAACCCCTTCTTCGACTGGGGGAACGACTACCACCCGCAGACGCCGTGGCACGAGACAGTGATCTACGAGACGCACGTCAAGGGTCTGACGCGCCTGCATCCCGACGTCCCCGAGGACGTGCGCGGCACCTACGCCGGGTTCACCAGCGACGCGGTGATCGAGCACCTCAAGAGTCTCGGCGTCACGGCGGTGGAGCTGATGCCGGTTCACCAGTTCATCCACTCCGACCGGCTGCTGTCCCACGGGCTGCGCAACTACTGGGGGTACGACTCGATCGGGTACTTCGCCCCGCACAACGAGTACGCCGCCAGCGCCCACGTCGGCGGGCAGGTGCAGGAGTTCAAGCAGCTGGTCAAAGCCCTGCACGGCGAAGGCATCGAGGTGATCCTCGACGTCGTGTACAACCACACCGCGGAGGGCAACCATCTGGGGCCCACGCTGAGCTTCCGGGGGATCGACAACGCCGCCTACTACCGGCTCGTCGACGACGACCCGCGCTACTACATCGACTACACCGGCACCGGCAACTCGATGAACATGCGCCACCCACACGTGCTGCAACTGATCATGGACTCGTTGCGGTACTGGGTCCTCGAGATGCACGTCGACGGGTTCCGCTTCGACCTCGCGGCGACCCTGGCTCGCGAGCTGCACGACGTCGATCGCCTCTCGGCGTTCTTCGACCTGATCCAGCAGGACCCGGTCGTCAGCCAGGTCAAGTTGATCGCCGAGCCGTGGGACGTGGGGCAGGGCGGCTACCAGGTCGGCAACTTCCCGCCCGGGTGGTCGGAGTGGAACGGCAAGTACCGCGACACCGTCCGGGATCACTGGCGCGGGGAAGAGGCCACGCTGGGGGAGTTCGCCAACCGGTTCACAGGATCGTCGGACCTGTACGAGTCCTCCACCCGGCGACCGTTCGCGAGCATCAACTTCGTCACCGCCCACGATGGCTTCACGCTGCGCGACCTCGTTTCCTACGACCACAAGCACAACGAGGCCAACCAGGAGGGCAACCGCGACGGCGAGGATCACAATCGGTCGTGGAACTGCGGCGCGGAAGGGCCGACCGACGATCCCGACGTCCTTGCGTGCCGGGCGAAGCAGCAGCGCAACTTCCTGGTCACGTTGTTGCTGTCGCAGGGCGTGCCGATGTTGCTGGGTGGGGACGAGATCGGCCGGACCCAGCACGGCAACAACAACGCCTACTGCCAGGACAACGAGATCTCCTGGTACGACTGGGACGAGGTCGACGAGCAGCTGCTGGCGTTCAGCCGCTGGCTGATCGGCTTCCGCCACGAGCACCCGGTGTTCCGCCGCCGCCGCTGGTTCGAAGGACGGTCCATCCGCGGCACGCAGCTGTCCGACATCGGCTGGTTCCGGCCGGACGGAACCGAGATGACCGACGAGGACTGGCAGTCGGGGTTCGCCAAGTCGCTGGGTGTGTTCCTGAACGGGGCGGGGATCCCCAGCCCGGGTCCCCGCGGGGAGCAGATCGTCGACGACAGCTTCTACATCGTGTTCAACGGGCACAACCAGCAGCTCGACGTGACGCTCCCCCCCGAGTGCGGCGGCGAGCGGTGGACCGTGGTGTTGGACACCACGCAGCCGGTCCCCGAGGAGGGCGAAGAGGTCAAGACCGGCGAGTCGCTAACGGTGCCGGCCCGCTCCGTGGTCGTGTTGCAGCGGCAGGAGGAGGAGTGAGCCACCCCTTCGCACCGCCGGTCGCGCCGATGGAGGCGCGGACGCGGGAGGGGTGGCCGCGAGGGCCGTACGCGTACGAGCCCAAGTGGGACGGCTTCCGGTGCTTGATCTGGTCGGCGGACGACGGACAGCCCCGGCTCGACAGCCGCAACCAGAAGCCGCTGTTGCGCTACTTCCCGGAGTTGGAGGCAGCTGCTCGAGCGCTCCCCGATGGCACCGTGGTCGACGGCGAGGTCGTGGTGGTCCGCGACGGCCGGCTCGATTTCGATGCCCTGTCCGAGCGCATCCATCCGGCCGACAGCCGCATCCGGATGCTGTCGCAGGAGACGCCCGCCGAGCTCGTCGCGTTCGACGTGCTGGCGACCCGGGGCCGTGACGTGCGTTCGGCGCCGTTCGAGGAGCGTCGGGACGCGTTGGAAGCGCTCTCCGGCGTGCTGCGTCCACCGTGGCACATCACACCCTCAACGGCCGACGTGGCCGTCGGCCGGCGATGGTTCGACGAGTTCGAGTCCGCCGGCTGCGACGGCATCGTCGCCAAACGTCTCGACGGGCCCTACGTCGAGGGCAAGCGAGACATGATCAAGATCAAGCACAGGCGGACCGTCGACTGTGTGGTGGGCGGCTACCGCGTGCACAAGGACGGCCCCGGCGCGGGCGTCGGTTCGCTGTTGCTTGGCCTCTACGACGCTGCCGGCGAGATGCACTTCGTTGGGCACTGCTCGAACTTCTCCGACCAGGAGCGGATCGCGCTGTACGAACGCCTCCAGCCGCTGCGGGTGGCGGTCGGCGGGCCGTTTGGTGACGACGCGCGGCGACCAGGTGAGCCCAGCCGCTGGACCGGTGACAAGGACCTGTCCTGGGTGGCGTTGGGGCCACAGTTGGTGTGCGAGGTGTCGTACGGGCAGCTGACGGCGGGGCGGTTCCGCCACGCCACCCGGTTCGAGCGGTGGCGCCCGGACAAGGACCCTCGAGCGTGCACCATGGACCAGCTGGAGCGTCCGGAGGGCCCCAGCTTCCACGACGTCGTGGTGGGGTGACGCGGTGGCGAAGGACGAGACCTGGCTGGATGTGCCCGGCGGTCGGGTGCGGGTCACGAGCCCCGCGAAGATCATGTTCCCCACGCAACGCTGGACCAAGCTCGACCTGGTCGAGCACTACGTCACCGTGGGAGAGGGAGCCCTGCGGGCGGTGTACGGCCGCCCGACCGTGCTCAAACGTTGGAACCGTGGCGTGGCCGGGGAGCCGTTCTTCCAGAAGCGTGCACCCAAGGACAGCGACCACGAGTACGCGACGATCCGGTTCCCGTCGGGGCGTTCGGCCGACCTGTTGGTCCCCAGGGCGGTGCGGGACATCATCTGGATGGTCCAACTGAACTGCATCGACCTCAACCCGTGGCCGGTCCGCGCCGAGGACGTCGAGCACCCCGACGAACTCCGCGTGGACCTCGATCCCACACCCGACGCCACCTGGCACGATGTGCGCGCGGTCGCGTTGATCTGCCGTGACGTGCTGTCCCAACACGGGCTGGTGGGCTGGCCCAAAACATCAGGGTCGCGCGGCATGCACCTCAACGTCCGGATCCCCGCTGAGTGGTCGTTCACCGCGGTCCGGCGTGCGGCCCTGGCCCTGGCCCGCGAGGTCGAGCGGCGATCGCCGGATCGGGCCACCAGCGCATGGTGGAAGGAGGAGCGGCACGGGGTGTTCGTCGACTACAACCAGAACGCCCGCGACCGCACGGTGGCGTCGGCGTACTCGGTCCGGCCCACGGGTTGGGTGTCGACGCCGCTGACATGGGACGAGGTCCCCGACGCAGAACCGCAGGACTTCCCCATGGATCGGTTCGGCGAGCGCTGGACGGCGGTGGGGGACCTCACCGCCGGGATCGACGAGGCAACGGGCCCCCTGGACGGCCTCCTGCAACTGGCGCACCGAGACGAGGAGCAAGGGTTGGGCGACGCTCCGTGGCCGCCTCACTTCCCCAAGCACGAAGACGAACCCCCCCGGGTACAGCCGTCACGCCGCCGCCCCAGCTAGGGCTAGGGTGCGCACGACCTCGTCGCTGGTTGACGGCGACGGCGAGTTCCAGGACCGCGAGAAGGGGACCCCATGGCCGACCAGGAGTTCGAGTACCACGAGCACGACGAGGTCGTGCACTCGCACCCGCACTACCACGTCACGCACAACCACAACCGCATGACGGGCGGGTTCGATCACCTGTACTCAGACCACGAGCACGAACACGACCATGCGGCGATCGCCCACGCTCACGTCGCCCACCAGGACTTCGACGCTGAGCACCGCGGGGAGGCCCACATCCACGACCACGGCGAGCCGGTCAAGACCGAGCGGGCCACCAAGAAATCAGCCAAGAAAGCAGCCGCCAAGAAGTCGGCCAAGAAGGCGACCTGAGCGCTCCGGGGGCCGTCAGCGCTCCAGCAGCCGTCGCAGCCCGCTGCTGACCGGCGGCGGGGCGTACTTCACCAGCGCCCACTGGACCCGCTTGAGCAGCCCGTCCTCGGCAGCGCCGTCCGTCCCGGCCAGCCCATCGGCGTTGGCTGCGTCATCGGCTGGTGCGTCCGCGTACGGAGGACGTGGGTCCGCGGGCGGCTCAGGTGCAGAGTCCGCGACCGGCCCGCCATCCGCCGGTCCGCCAGCTGACGGCGGGAGCGCCGCCGGTGGCGGGGCCGTGATGTCCGGGCTCCACGCGACCGGGGGTCCACTCAGCAGGACCGAGTCGGTGTTGCCCGCCCCGACGTCCCACGAGACCCCACCGGGCAGCTCGGTTCCGTTGCCCCCGGCCACGATCGTGTAGGGGCCGTCGGCGCGGACGGTGACCTGCATGGCGTCCCAGCTCAGGCCGACCCGGACCCGTGCCGGCAGATCCGAGGTCGTGTCCGGTCGCAACCCGCCGTAGTAGGCGGCGAGGATGTCGTCGTAGGTCATCCCGCGTTCGGCCTTTCCGCGCGCCCCCCACTGGCTCATCCCCACGCCGTGGCCCCAGCCTTTCCCGGTGATGACTGCTTCGTCGGCAGTGAGCGCGAAGTCGAAGCGGCTTGAGGGGAGCCCATCGGGCAGCGCCTTCCCGCTGGGTGTGCGCGGCGGGAACCGGTTGGGCAGCAGCCGTGGGCCGACCTCCGAAACCCACGCGCGGAACTTGCTGGCGGACAGCTCGACCACGTGCCCGTCGGTGCGGGTGGCACGGACCTGGTCGACGCGGGACCCGTCGCTTGGGATCCACTCGACCCGAGCCACCGGGACAGCTGCCGACAGGGACGTCCCGTTGGCGAACAGCCGGTCGAGTTCAACACGGGTGAGGCGGAGCTGCCAGCGGTGATGGGGTGAGATCGCCTCGTCGGGGTCGGGAACACCGACCAGGTACGGTCGCGGCCCGGCCGTGCGGCCGTCGTTGCCGTAGACGTGCTCGTTGTTGCGGGTGTGGCCCCCGGACGACGAGAAGAAGCGGGCGAGGATGGGCTGACCTTCCCAGGTCAGGACCTGCCCGGCCGTGGCCTCAACGGCTTCGCGCCAGCGGCCGCCGTTGGGGCTCTCCACGACCGCGCGACCGTGGAAGACCTGACAGTCCACCGTGGCGCAGATGTCGAAGTCGTACCCACGGCTGCGGAAGGTGCCCAGGGTGATCGAGTACCAGGCGTAGGTACGCGCGGCCACGGCTTGGGCCTTCAGCGTCTCCATCGGCCAGCTCGCCGGTACCTCCGCGAGCCCGTCGACGTAACGATCGATCGACAGCTCGTTGACGACGACGAGGCGTCCGTCGGGTCCCGGGACAACGTCGACGCGGTCCGTGAACCGGCCGTGGCCTGGCACCGTGAAGGTCGTGCCCGGGGCGCCGAGGAAGCTGACTGAGCCCCCCACGGGCTGCCATGCGGGTGCCTGCGCCGCGGCGGCCGGGGCGAGGACGCTCAGCACGACCATGCCGACGAACGCGGCCAACGCAGCGCGAGCAGCAGAACGAGATGACACGAGATCCCCCGTCGTGATGTGTGGCCGCTGGCGGCGGCCTTACGTGGTGCTTCGACCGCAACCAACTGGTTCCTGAAGGAGGCTGTTCCGTCGCGACGTGCGGAGACGCCCGGTGTGCGGGGAGCGAACAGGGTGGCGAACCGCCTGGTCAGGTCCGCGCTTCCGCCGCCTGCAGCGCGGCGATGCGCGCGTCGAGCTTGTCTCGGAGTCGCCGCAGCGCCCGGCGCTCGTCGTCAGGCGACGCCAACGCCTCGACGATGTGAGCGACGGCGTCTCGGGCTGCGCGTCCTGCATCGCCCGGAAGCATGGTCGCGGCGCGGTCCGCGGCGGCGACGTCGGGATCGTCGGGGACGATGCCGACCAGGTGCAAGCCCTGATCGACGGCGGCGGAGGTGAGCAGCGCCGCGTCCTTCGGCGACAGGGCGCGGTTGCCGACCGCATAGATGCGGGGGATGCCGAGCTCCTCGGCGAGGTCACGCGCACGACCAGCGGCGAGTGCGGAGTTCCGCGCCGGCGTGACAACCACCAGGAGCACGTCGGCGTACGCCAGCGTCCCGGCGGAGCGACTCAGGTGCTCGAGCCCCGCCTCCATGTCGACGATGGTGACGTCGGCCTCCTCCTCGGTCGCGGCCGCAAGCAGGCTGCGCACCACGGCGTGGCCGCCGCACGCGCACCCCGCACCTGCTTCGTCGACACGAGCGGCGTGCAGCAGGGTCGCGCCGGCCGGCGTGGCGACGCCGTAGGTGCGGATGAGCTCGGCGGGTGTCAGCTGGCCGTTGCCGGCGCCGGCGACCAGCGATCGGGGCAGGACGGGAACCTGCTCCGCGGCGGTCAGGTCCAGACCGAGACTCAAGCCCAGGTTGGGATCCGAGTCGGTGTCGATGGCGAGAACGCCCGCGCCCCGCTCGACGTAGCACTGGATCAGGAGCGCTGCCAGACTGGTCTTTCCTGTCCCGCCCTTCCCGACGATACCGAGCTTCACCTGCTGTCCTTGTCCCACGGGTAGGTCAGGGTACGGCAGCGTGGCGGGGGGGACCGATGGCCCACGGTGCCACGACGGTTGCAACTGGCGCGACGCTGCCGGTCGCCGTGGCGGGGCCAAGCCGTATGCTCACCGGGTGGCTTCGATCGATCGCAACGCGGTGACGTTCGTCGTCGTCGACGACGACGACGACATCCGCCTCCTCGTCCGCATCCTGTCGCGGACGACCCCGGCAGTTGAGCTGGTGGGGGAGGCGGCCGACGGCGACCAGGGGCTGTCGGTCGTCGCTGAGACGCAACCGCATGCGGTCCTCCTCGACCTGCACATGGCGGTCAGCGGCATCGAGATCCTCCGGACGATCAAGCACGTCGCTCCCGACACCGGTGTCCTCGCCTGGACGGGCGATCCCGTGGCCTTGCGGACGGCCCTTGCCGGCGGGGCGGACGACGGGTGTCTGAAGACGACCCCGTGGCAGGAGGTCGTCGATCGGTTGGTGGCGCTGGCGACCTCCTACGGGGGATCGGTGAGTTCCGATCTGGCCGGGGGTCGCACGCCGGTCTACGGCAAGCTCGACACCGCGGCGGTCACCGTCCTGAACGCCGCCCCGTTCCAGGTGGTCGCCGCGTCGAACACCCTGTGGCCGTGCCCGTCGTGCGGGACCCGGCGCCCACTCGCGGGCAGCTGGTCGATGACCGTCCGCAACCGCCAGGGGCCAGCCATGCAACGGACCGTCCTGGTCTGTGCGGTCTGCGCCGAGACCCTCCGGCCGGTCGGCGCGGGCAAGCAGCCGGATCGCCGTCGCGGCAGCTGACGTCCCGTTACGTCAGCGCGGGGTTGTGCTCGTGTGGGACGCGCTCGTCCGGTGGTGGAGGGCCGGGGGGAGTGCCGTCGCCGAACGGACGACCCCCTAGCGTGTCCCGGTCGTGGGGCGAGCTCCAGTTCGTCAGTTCCGGGCCGGCCGGAACGATGCCGGTGGGGTTGATATCGGTGTGCACCTCGTAGTAGTGGCGCTTGATGTGGACGAAGTCGATCGTGTCGCCGAACCCGGGGGTCTGGAACAGGTCGCGTGCGTAGCCCCACAGGACCGGCATCTCGGTCAGCTTGTGCCGGTTGCACTTGAAGTGGTTGTGGTAGACCGAGTCGAAGCGCACGAGCGTCGTGAACAGCCGCACGTCCGCCTCGGTGATCGTGTCGCCGACCAGGTAGCGCTGGCCCTCGAGCCGCTGCGACAGCCAGTCCAGCCGGGAGAAGAGCCGACCGTAGGCCTCCTCGTAGGCCTCCTGGCTGCCGGCGAACCCCGCTTCGTACACCCCGTTGTTCACGTCGCGGTAGACCCGGTCGATCACCTGGTGGATCTCGTCGCGGAGGTGCTCGGGGTACAGGTCGGGCGCCCCTTCGCGGTGGTAGTCGGTCCACTGGGTCGACAGGTCGAGGGTTATCTGCGGGAAGTCGTTGGTGGCGACCTGACCGGTGGGGACGTCCACGATCGCGGGGACGGTGATACCCCGGTCGCCGCGGTCGTAGTCGGGGAAGCGCTTCAAGTAGGCCTCGCGTAGGCGCTGGATCCCGAGGACCGGGTCGACCCCGTTCGGGTCGAGGTCGAACCTCCAGCTGCGCCAGTCATGGGTCGGCCCGGCGATGCCCATCGACAGGACATCCTCCAAGCCCAGCAGGCGACGGACGATGATCGAGCGGTTGGCCCACGGACACGCCCGGCTGACGATCAGGCGGTAGCGGCCGGGCTCCACCGGCCAGTCGCCATCGCCGTCCGAGGTGATGCGGTCGGAGATGTAGTTCGTGTCGCGGTCGAAGCGATCCTTGACGTCCGTGCCCATGTCTTGGTCTGGTCGCTGTCCTGTCATGTTGGCGACCGTACCGGCGCGCTGCGGCGCGGCTGTGGTCGTCCGTCGTGGGCGCTGCTGGAGCCGGTCCGCCAGCGACCCGGCCGTGCGGGCGAAGCACGTTCCCAGCACGCCAGCCACCATGGGAGCGTGGCGCTCATCGCCGATGGTCCGATCGCCTCCGCGGAGCTCGCGGGGCTCGTCCACGTATGCGACGACCAACCCGGCATCACTCGTCGGGGGCGGGGGCGGGGGTTCTCGTACCACGATCCGGACGGTGGGCTCATCCGCGATCAGTCACGGCGCGGGCGGATCGAGGCGCTCGCCATCCCACCGGCGTGGACGGACGTGTGGATCTGTCCCGATCCCAACGGGCACATCCAGGCGACGGGCCGCGACGACCGTGGACGCAAGCAGTACCGCTACCACGACCGCTGGCGGGAGGTCCGCGACGCGGTGAAGTTCCACCGCCTGGGTGCCTTCGGCGGGGCGCTGGGTGACGTCCGTCGCCGCGTGGACAGGGATCTGTCGCTGCGTTCGATGTCTCGCGAGAAGGTGCTCGCGATCACCGTCGCCCTCCTCGACGAGTCGCTGGTTCGCGTGGGCAACGAGGAGTACGTCGAGGAGAACGGCTCCTACGGCTTGACCACGCTGCGTCCCGAGCACGTCGACGTGAACACGCGCCGGGTGCGCATCGCGTTCGTCGGCAAGGGCGGCAAACAGCAGGAGGTCGAGGTCAGCGACCGGCGGCTCGCGCGTGCGGTGCGGCGCTGTGAGGAGATCCCGGGGCAGTGCCTGTTCACCTACGCGGACGACGGCGGCGACTACCGCGCGGTCGAGTCGGGTGACGTCAACCAGTGGCTGCGCGAGACGACGGGCGCGAACTTCACCGCCAAGGACTTCCGGACCTGGGGCGGGACGGTCGTCGCAACCACCGCGCTGCACGCTTGCGGACCGTGCGACGATCAGCGGGAACGCGATCGGAACTGGCTGTCGAGCATCGACGCCGCCGCCGAACAACTCGGCAACTCCCGGGCGGTCGCCCGCAGCGGGTACGTCCACCCGGCGCTCGAGGTGGCCTACGCCCAGGGTGTCGTCGAAGAGGCGTTCCGCAACGTGCGTGCGCGGCGATACCACGCCCGTGAGGAGGTCGCGCTGATGCGCATCCTCGGCTGGGTAGCCAGCTGACGGTGGTGGGAGATGTCCGTCAGGTCCGTCAGGTCTTGTAGGACGCGCCGAAGAGAACGACTGTGCGCGGCGATCTGTCCTAGCGCCGCTGCGACCGGCGGGCGCCGACGATCTGGGCGATGCCCCATGTGCCGCGGTAGGTGATCTCGAGCCGGCGGTCGGCGAGTTCTGCGGTCACCTCGCCGGGGCGGAAGATCCGCACCCCACCGGCACGTCCGGCGACATCTGCGATCAGCGCACCGGCCCGGCTGCGCGGCTGGATGGTCGTGAGGATCGCGAGGCGTCCCCCAGGCCGCAGTGCCCTGGCCATGTCGTCGAGCGCAGCCCACGGGTCGGTGAACAGGTGCAGAGCTGCGACGCAGGAGACGGCGTCGACGCTGCCCGACCGGAACGACAGGTCGGTGACGTCGGCTCGGACGTAGACGACTTGTCTCGCGTCGGTGTCCGAGACCGCGCGGGCGAGCATGGTGGCGGACAGGTCGATGCCGATCACGGCTCCCTGCTCGCCGACGTCTTCGGCGAAGGCTCGCGTGTAGTTGCCCGGACCGCAGGCGACGTCCAGCACGGTGGCGCCTTCCTCGAACGCCAGAAGCTCACGGATCAGGTGCTGTTCTTGTCGCATCGAGGGACCGCGGAGGCCCTTCATGACGCGGCCGAGTGCCGGTCGCCACCAGCGTTCGTACACGATCGGCACGACGCGGGTAACCATGAGCATCTGGGCGACCCCGGTCGGAGACGGTTCGCTCCCGACGAGGTCCAGATAGCCGCGGGGCGCGCGTACAGCGTCCGGATCGAGGTCGAGCACCTGTCGCGCACGCGACAGCGCCACGGCACTCGGTCCTGCCAAGGTTAGCTCCTGATGCATCCTGCACCGGCGTCGCGCCCGCAACCGACTGCGATGACGCTCCGCGCCCACATGGTCGCGCCAAGCGCCGCGGGAACCCTCACCACGGAACGTCTCTGGGCTGCGCGGCCTGGATGCGCGATCAGGCGGGGATCTCGACGCGTAGCGCTTCCTTGGGGAGCGCAAGCGCGGCCGTTGGCTGGCCGAACGCGATCGTCTCCACGTTGCCGTAGACGCCTTGATCCACGTCGGGATCGCGGTGCACAACGGTGGTGCGCTGCTGGAGGTCGACCACCCAGTAGTCGTCGATGCCGGCGGTCGCGTACCGGGCGGCCTTGTCGCCCAGGTCCTTCTCGCGGCTTGCCCCGGCGACCTCCACGATCAGTGCGACGTCGGCCGGTTGGGGATGCCCGCCCGCGTAGTGGTCGACACGCGCTGTCACGACGGCTAGGTCCGGTTCGGGTTCGTCGATAGCCGACAGCGCCAACGGATGGGCGACGCGGACGGCGAGGCCCGCCTGGCTGGCCGGCTGCCGCAGCTGGGCCGCGAGCACTTCGATCATCGCAGCGTGCAGCGCGGACTCTGGAGACATGCGCACCTTCCGACCGGACAGCAACTCCACGGGCTGGCCCTCTAGCGCGCCCGCTTCGACGAGCAGTTCGTACTCCGCCCGGGACAAGGGCACCGTCGTGGTCGACATGCGGAGAGCATAGAGCGCGACGGTCGCGTCGAGCTCTCGCCGTCGCGGTCGCCGGACGATCGAGTGGAGGAAGGAGAGGACGCCCAGCGAGGTGGGGGAGTTGGCTCTGTCGCGATCCCGAGCTGATGACGCGCGCTCGTTGCAGTTCGTCGCAGTTGCGGCTGACATCGATCTGAAGGAGGGCGACACAGGCCGTTTGGACGTCTGGGCGGAAGTCGTGTCACGCCTTGCCGCCCATCTTCCGGTGGCCGAGCTTCCCCTCCGCATCTTCCTAGACCCCCTGACCCGTGAGCACCGAGACGGCCTGGACCCAGACGATCTGGCTGGTGCGGCCGAGCCGCACGTAGCTACCTCGCTTACCTGTGGGGACCAGCCACCGTCGCGAGTGACGCGGCTGCGATTTAGCCGTGGTCGCCACCGCGGCCACCGATTTCTCACGTATCGGACGAGGTGCTGCGCGAAGTACTCGACACCGCCCGACCTTCCGAGCACGGGCAACCGTGCTGCACGCACCTCACAGAGGGCGTGCCCGAACTCGCAAGACTACTGCCCGAGTTCGTCGACGACCTCCATGTGACCCTCATGGCTGCATGAGGACGCGCCAGGAGTTCGCCCACCTCGTCGGGCTCCATGCCGCCTACGTAGACCCTCAGCGGGCGCCAGTTCGGCCGAGAGCGCTTCCGACCAACCTGGTTACCTTCGCATCGACTCGCTGGCTGCGAGAGGGTCAGGTTCGTGGAGTGCTAGACGGTGCGATGCCGGGGCTGGGGCTGGTGGCGGTGTTGGGGGTGCTGGCGTTCGTCGTCGGCGTGTCGACGCGCCGTTGGGTGTCGGAGGTGATCGCGTTCTTGGCGGTCGGGATCCTGGCGGGTCCGGATGTGCTGGGGCTGGTCGACGAGCAGACGTTGGAGGCGTTGGGGCCGGTCGTGTCGGTGTCGTTGGGCGCGATCGTGTTCGGGTTGGGGCAACGTCTGGATCTGCGTGTTCTGCGGAGGATCCGCAGGTCGCTGTTGCCGGTGGTGGTCGCGGAGAACCTGCTGGTGTTCTCGTTGGTGTTCGTGGGGGGGTGGTTGTGGTCGGGGCAGGCGGCGGTGGGGTTCCTGCTGGCCGCTGTGGCATTGTCGACGTCGCCCACGACGGTGGTCGCGGTGATGGGTGCGGAGCGTGCCCGGGGGGCGTTCTCCGAGCATCTGTTGGCGGTCACGGCGGTCAACAACGTGGTGTCTGCGGTGTTGTTCGGGGTGGGGTTGCCGCTGGTGTTGACGGGCGCGACGTCGTTCGGCGCGGATGAAGCCGCTATCGCGTTCGGACAGTTGCTGATCGTGTCAACCGTGATCGGTGCCGCGGGTGGGCTGGCGTTGCGGCGGTGGGGCCATCTGGTGCATCGGCCCGGCGAGCGTCTGCTGTTCGTGCTGGTGGTCCTGGTGGCCGTGGTCGCCGCCTCGCGGCTGGCGGAGGCTCCGGTGGTGGTGTCCACACTGGTCGCCGGAGCGGTCGTGGCCAACGACCGGCGTGACACGGGTCCGCTGTTCGACGCGTTGCGGATGCTGGACGAGCCGATCTTCTTGGTCTTCTTCGTGGTGGCCGGGGCAGGGGTGCACTTCGGTGAGCTGGTAGCGACGGTGGGACTCGTGACGGCCGTGGCGGTAGGCCGTGCCGTCGGGAAGGTCGGCGGCGGCTGGCTCGGTGCGGAGCTGTCCGGTGCGGCCCGCCGCAAGGGTTGGGGTCCCCTGTTCGGCGCCGGGTTGATGCCCTTCGCGGGGATGGCGATCGGGTTGGCGGCGTTCACGGTCGACCAGGCGCAGCTGGCCGGTTTGGACGAGCTCGGCGGAGTCGTGTCTGCGGCGGTCCTGGGTTCGGTGGTGGTGTTCGAGCTGGCGGGTCCGGTGACCG
Source organism: Actinomycetota bacterium (assembly GCA_019347675.1). NCBI lineage: Bacteria > Bacillati > Actinomycetota > Actinomycetota bacterium. The sequence continues at coordinate 116,606 of JAHWKW010000012.1, forward strand.
TCGGATGGGCGCTCAACAGGTCCGGTGATGCTGGCCGCGCGGATGGCTACATGCAGCCGCTGGAGCGTCAGCATCTGGTTCGGCACGTGCTGGTGCCGTTGTCGAGCGTCGAGATGGCACGGCGGAAGGCCCCGCAGGTGGTCGATCTTGCAGCCTCGGCCGGATCATCGTTGACGGCATTGGTCGTGGCAGAACCGGGCCACGGTGATGACGAGTCGGTGTCGAGTCCGTTGCGAGTGGTCGCGCGCTTAGCAGCAGAACGTGGCGTGCAGTTCCAGGAGGTCGTGCGCGAGTCCGATGACGTCGTTGAGACGGTCGTCGACGAGGCACGGCTGGTGGGCGCCGATCTGGTGGTCATGGGTGCGCCGCTGCCCACTGGAGTGGCTGATCGTTCCCGTACGGGACTGCGCGCGGTCTCCGGGACCGCTGCAGTCGTCGACCGCGTCGCAGAGCGGTTGGCGCCCGACGTGCGTGTGATGGTGATCCCAACGGCGTTCGACGAACGCACGCAAGACCCGACCCTCGAAGACCGTGGGGGACGTAGCCGGTAGCCGCCGTTCTCAAAGGCAGCACCCGGGACTGGTTGACATAAGGTCCCTTATCGGCGTGTCGTTGCGCTGACGCCCTCGAGCCGATGCGATCGTGCACCCCGCACGCGACAGCCGACAGCATCGACATCGGACCTGTTCGCGACGGCCAAGGCCTGTCCTCGCTCGGCCGCGTTGCGGGACCCACGGGAGAGGTCGGGCGATTCTGCTCCTGTCGCGCCGGCCGCCAGTGAAAGCGAACGCGGATGGGCAGGTGGAAGCATCGCCGGGTCGCAGGTGTTGTCAAGCCCAGATGGGAGAGGAAGAACCGTGCCCACGGCCTTGACCGCCGAGACGTACCCGACGATCGTCACAGAACCCACTGTCGTGTTGGACTGCACCGCATCCTGGTGTCATCCGTGCCACACCTTCGCCCCGGTGTTCGCGCACGTCGCGGGCAACAACCCCGATCTCGTCTTCGCGACGGTCGACGTCGACGCCGAGCCGGAGCTCAGCGCACGCTTCGACGTCCGCGCCGTGCCGACGATCGTCGCGCTGCGCGACGGGGTGGTGGTGTTCCGCCGTCCGGGCGTGCTGTCCCCGGATACGTTGCAGTCGCTCGTGGACCGTCTGCGTCAAGTGGTTCCGGCGCCAGGGGCCGGACGTAGGCTATGACGGCTGGAAGTGACGGAGGCACGGCGGAGGTTGCCCGGACGTGACGGAACGAACCGGCCGCGAGCAACGTGCGCCCTCGCCGGCGGATGTCGCCACCGACGACGCGACCCGCAACGCGGCGTTCCGACGCTACGTCGAGCCGGAGCTCGAGGTGCTCCTGCGGGTCGCGCGCCGACTGACCGGTGACACGAGCGACGCCGAGGACATCGTCCAGGACACCCTCGTGCGCGCCTACCGCGCCCTGCACCGCTTCGACGGTCGGCACCCGCGCGCGTGGTTGCTGACGATCCTGCGCAACACCTGGAAGAACTCGCTGAGGAAGCGTCGACCGGTCCTCGTCGACGATGCTGACCCCGACCTCGCACGGACACCGGCACGTGGCGCAGACGGACGGGGCGGGGCGGAGGAACACTTCATGCTCGGGATAGTCGACGCAGCGATCACTTCGGCACTCCGGTCGCTGTCCAGCAAGAAGCGTGACGTCGTGATGCTCGTCGACGTCGACGGGCTGAGCTACCAGCAGGCCGCTGACGTGCTCGACATCCCCGTCGGCACGGTCATGAGCCGCCTGCACCGTGCCCGTACCGAGCTGCGAACGCAGCTGCAGGACAACGGCTTCGTCCGGGCAGGTGGCGCATGAGGCGCTGGCTGCGACGTCGTCGCGACGAACTGCGCTGCAAGCAGGTCGCCCGCGTTCTGCAGAGCCACATCGACGGTGAGCTCGACCCGATGACGGCCGAGAAGGTCTCCGCGCACCTGGATGCGTGCCTGCGTTGTGGCATGGCCGCGTCCTCCTACCGGGACCTGAAGGCGCGCATCGCCAGGTTGAGCGAGCCGGTCAATGTCGACGCGGTCGAGCGGTTGCGTGCGTTCGTGGACGAGCTCACCGCCCACGAAGCCGACTGATCATCGTCGCTAACTAACGACTGCTGGCGGCACCCGGCGACGAAGGAGTGCCCGTGACCCACGACGAGGAGTCGTTCGAGGACTTCCGGCGGTCCTTCTATTACGGATCCCGCAGCGATCTCAACTTCAAGTTCCTCGCGAGGCTGTCGGACGCGGACGGGGCCGAGTTCCTGCGGCAGCTGCTCGAGACGCTCGGCGATGCGTTCGACACCGGCGAGTACGACAGTGTGCGCGAGCTCGTCTACAACTGGCAGGTGCGGGCCTACGCCGGAGAAGCGGAGTACAGCTACGACAGTGGACCGTTCGTCGCGGTGGGCCGCCGACTGCAGGACATGACGATCACGATCGTCGGGGCCGGAGGCGTGTTCGTCGAGGACGACGACCCCAACCCCGGCGAGAGCCAGGAGGACGCCGAGGCGCGCATCAGCCAGTATCTCCGCGAGCCGCCCACACTTTGCCGCATACCCGGCGACACGCCGGGGGATGAGATCCGCGTCCGTCATCCCGGCTACGACATCCGCGGCGCCCGCCGGGACATCAACGCCGTGTTTCCGATCGACGTGGTCGGGGACCTGGCCGCCGACGGCGTCGTCGGTGGTGTCGCCGCCACCCACTACGGGTTCGTGGGTGCCGCGTCCCAGCTGCAGCTGCGTAGCGAGGTCGCACCCCGGTGGGCGGATGAGCTGCGCGCCGACGAGGTCGACGTCTGCCTGCTCGTCGCCACCTGACCGGTGTGCCACGTGTCGGTCGGGCACGTCGCACGGGCCTTGGAGGAGGCGGGCATCCCGACCGTCGCGGTGTTCATCCGTGCGTTCCGCGATGTCGCGGAGGCGATGACGCTCCCCCGCGTGCTCGTCGCCCCACACCTGATGGGCCGGACGATCGGCCCGCCCGGGGCGGAACCGCGTCAACGCGAGGTCGTCACGTCAGCTCTCCGCCTCTTCGAGACCGCGACCGGCCCGGGGACGGTCGTCGACCTGCGACCTGCGACCGCGGCCTGGCACGCTGAGCGGTCGAGGCGGGAGTAGAAGGTCTGGTGGGTTGAAGCGCGCGACACGAGCGGGTCATACAAGTAGAGAGGCGTGATCCCGGCGATCGATGAGGACACGCTGGAGCAGGTGCTCCGACCCCGGACGGATGCTCGTGTCCTCGCGCAGGCGGGATCTGATCGACGCGTCCGCGTCGCCTCGGTGTCATTCGTGTCCGCCCAACCGCGACGCCTCAGCCCCACCCGCCCCGGATCCTGTGGGCGGTCACCGTCCCCCGCCGTGCGACGGCACCTCACCGCCGTTCCACTCTCGGCTCCTAGGCGTCGCGGAGCTAGCCGCTCGCCATGCTCCTTCTCCTCCCCCGCCGTCGTCGCCGTCGTCGCGATGGCGTGGACGACCCGAACCGGGTGCGGTGCGAGGTGCCTGGGTTCCAAGAGGACGAGGACGGTGTACCTCCACGCCCGTGATCCGTCTGAAGCGGGCCTCGTGAATGAACCACCCGCGCCGAGGGTTACCTCGGTAGAGCGGGAGGTGCGAGATGGAGTTCAGCATCGTGGCGGCGCTGGTCGCGGGGTTGGTCGCGACGATCGTCATGACGCTCATGATGAAAGGATCGACTGCGGCGGGGATGACAGACATGCCCCCGATGCCGCTCGTCGTCGGCACGATGTTCAGCGGAGACCGCGACACCGCCAAGCGCATCGGGGCCTTCATCCACTTCATCATGATGGGCATGGTCGTCTTCGGCATCGGCTACGCCGTGCTGTTCTCGGCTTTGGGAACCGCGAGCTGGCTAGCCGGTGTCGTCATCGGGCTCCTCCACGGGGCGATGGTCGGCGTCGTCGCGATGCCGATGATGGGATCGGTCCACCCCCGCATGACGGCCAGCACCGAGCCCGGCGGGCGGATGGTCGTCGAGTCCGCCGGCGAGGTCGCGGTTGTCGCGCCGGGAGTGTTCGGGAAGAACTGGGGTGGGATGACCCCGGCGGGGATGCTCATGGGCCACGCGATCTACGGGCTCGTGCTCGCTCTGGTCTACAGCGGCATCGCGTAAACCCTTCCTGCAGCCTGGCGATCGCGGTGCCGCGGTTGCGGGACAGGGTCTGTGGGATGGTCCTGCCGTGTGCTGGAGCGCTCGGCACTTTTGTCGATCGTCACGGCCGCGACTCCGCCTCGTGGATCGCCCAGGCGGCGTTGACCAGCCCAACGTGGCTGAACGCCTGCGGCACGTTCCCGATCGGCTCACCGGTCTCGGGCTCCACCCTCCTCGCAGAGCAGACCGAGGTCTTGCGCAAGTCGATGGCACGCTCGAACACCTCACGGGCGTGGTCGACGTCGCCGGCGAGCGTGTGGCAGCCGAATCGCTCCAGCCGCGCTCGAGGATCGCCGCCCGGATGTCCGAGCGAACGCCGGCCCAGCGCTCGACCCGGTCGGCTGCCCGAAGCCAAATCGGCCATGGCGATCGCCCGATCCAGCGCGACCAACACGAGACGTTGCGCCGGCGGCGGCCTTGTCCATGCTCGAAAACTGTGCAGATCTGGCAACGTCGGAAAAAGAGCAGCGGCCGCCGCGAGGTAGTAGCGCCTGTGCGCACATCGGAAGGCCTTCCCGCCGCTCATCACGTTGACGCACCCTAGAGACGATCATCCGGCCAGCGTGGCAGAAAACCGACCCGCAATTGTGGAGCGCCGCTGGCTGAGGCGACGCCCCAGATGCGGTTGAGTTAGCCCACAGAGCGCCGCAGCCACGGGTCTGGCTCCTGCTGCTGTTGTCGTGCGGCGGCCGGGGTGTTGGAGCTCCTGACGTGGGCGTCTACCAGCGTCTCCCCGATTACGTCGTCTAGGAGACAGTGTCGGCATCCGGGACTCGGCCGCGCCGTTTCTTCCTGTGAGTCGCGCTCGTGAGAGCCGCGAACAGAAGCGGTGGCGAGCAGCGGTCGCCGAGGCAAGGAGCCAGCATGACAGCACAGGCAACGGACCGCTACCTGCTCTCAAGATCGTTCGACGACTACGCGTACCTCTGGGTCGCCGCCCTGGGCGTGGCGACTGTCATGGCGTCGCTCGTGGTCGGCATCGCTCTCGGGTACGAAGCAGGTGATCTGTTCGCACAGGACGCTGCGGCCCGCGCCGCCGACACCGGATCGCAGGGAAGCATCGCCGCCGCCGCGGCGTGGAACCCCGCCCTGATGCTGACGGGCGCGTCCCTGCTGATGGTGTCGGTCGTCGTCGTGCTCCGGCGGATCATCACCACGATACGGATGCGAGGCAGGTCGATGGCAGCGACCCTACCGGGCCTGCTCACAACAGAAAGGACCAGCTGACATGGCTGCACAACTGAAGGCAATTCTGTACAAGGGCGACGACGTACCCCAGCGTATGGCCCGTACCATGTGGCTACCGATGCTGCTGATGGGCGCCATGGCGGTGGCGGTCGGGTTCACCGCCAGTATCGCCGCCGGAGTGAAGATTGGTGACTTCTTCGGCGGAGAGGCGGCGGAATCGCTGCGGACGGGTCAATCCGTGGCTGCGTGGGCGATCGCCACGGTGTTCCTGGGGATGGCCTTCATCCTGTCGTCGATCACGATGGTGCTCGTGAACATCATCCGCACACTGCGCGACACCGGCCGTGACGTGCAGCAGGCTGTGGGTGCGGCGCAGGTAACCCAGCTGCGGAAGCCCTGGACCGGCGTTTTCATTCCGCACGTGATGATGATGGGCCTGATGCTGGTGGTGGCCGCGTTCGTCATCGGGCTGATCCAGGCGGCTGTGATCAGCGATATCCCGGCGGACGCGTTGGCCGAACCGGCGCGCCTGCAGGGCCAGAGCCTGGCCGATTTCGGCACCGTGCAGGCGATGGCCCAGTGGCTGGGCCCGTTGCGCCTACTCGGGCTGGCCCTGATCTTCGTGTCGATCGTGCTGGCGCTGCGCACCATCATCCGCGCCATCACCTTCCAGGCGCAGCGGGTCTACGAGTTGGCCGACGAGCGGCGGGCAGCAGGCTGGTCAGCGCAGCGGCCCGCGACCAGCGGGTGGCAGCCCCAATCGAGGCCCTACGCCGCACGCTGACGCGGTCCGTCGTCCGGGCATCCTGCGGCTGGTTCCTTCCGCAGGGTGCCCGACGGCTGCGGCGTGCAGCAGCCGGGATCAGGGGGTGCGCACCCGGTCGGGTCGGCGCGTCCACTCCGTGGGCGGGAAGGTGGGTGCGCGTTCGCAGGGGACCTCTGTGTCGCACGTCTCGATGCTGACAACACTCGGCGTAGGTCGTCGCCACGGTTGGTCGAGCCGGGGTCGGGAGTATCAGGTCCCCACCAGACACGAGCACCGCTACACGGCATGGCTGCCACGCCCGTCGCACGTGCTCGTGCGCAACCGGGCCGTGGGCGTGCTCGTCACCGTCGCCGCGACAACCCTGACGGTGCTGGCGGCCGTGGCGCACCATCGCCTTCTGGTGGTCGACCGGCCGCTGTCGGAGGCACTGCGGCGCGACGACCTGCTGGTCGTGATGAGGTGGATCACCGAGGCCGGGTCGCCGACTTCCGCGGCGGTCTTGAGCCTGCCTGGTCGCTGCCGGGGCGCTCTGGCCGCTGCGCCGCGCCTTCGCCAAGCCACCGGTGGCAGGAGGCAAGGTCGCGCCGTCCAGTCACCCCTTGTGGGGCGACAGATGCGGTTCGTGGGACCGCAACCTGGATGTCGCCGATCTCGAGGGTGTGCAGGGTCTGGGGTTACGCATCGAGCAGGCGTTTTGGGAGGGATCGACCGGGGGCTGATCATCGTCAGCGACGGCGGCACCTTCAGGATGCAGGGTGACGCCCGCGACCGTGAATTGCACTTCTTGTCCGCGGCCACCTGGATCCGGCATTGACTGGCCCGCCGCGGCCGGTACTCAGCTGGGAGTGGTACGTGAAGGTCGCCGCCTATGTGGAACTGATCGAGTTCGGCTGGTTCAACCACGCGCCGTTGGTGACGGACGCCGCCACCTCGAACCGCTCGGCCAAGGTGTCGTCCTGGAGCGCCGGTGGCCACGCGGGCGGGAGGTTGGGGCGTGTTCGAGCTGGCCGGCGCCGTCGTGCAACCGGCCCGGTAGCCCGATCACCGCCCGCTCGACCCTCCCGGCCTGCAGCACGTCACCCGCGAGCGCCAGCAGCGCGTCGGGGCACTCGGCGTCCTGGGGGGTGGGCTGCGAGCGACGCTCGCGGATGCCGCCGTCTGCGGACACGATCGCGGCGCGCATCCGGGTGCCGCCCAGATCCACCGCAAGGACTCGGCTAGCCCCCGTCGGGGAACTCGGGGCAGTGCCACCCGCCCCGCTCGGCGATGAGCTCGTCGGCTTCCTTGGGTCCCCAGCTGCCCGGCTCGTAGGGGCGCACCGGCGGAGGGTCGTCAAGAACCCGGTCGACGATCCGCCAGGCCTCCTCCACCGCGTCGGGGCGGGCGAACAGGCGCTGTTCGCCGTCCATCGCGTCGTCGAGCAGGCGCGCGTAGGCGTCCTCGCGGGCACCTTCGCGTTGCTCGTCGTAGCGGTAGGTGAGGTCGACGGGGCGCGAAACCAGCTGGTCGCCGGGCTCCTTGATCTGTACGGAGATTGACACGCGTTCGCCCGGTTTGAGCCGGAACAGCAGGTGGTTGGGGTGGGGAGGAGGGGAGTCGGCGCGGACGAAGAACTGCCGTGGGGGCCGTTGGAACTCCACCAGTACGTCGGTCGCGGTGACCGGCAGGCGCTTGCCCGCGCGCACGTAGAAGGGCACGCCCGCCCACCGCCACGAGTCGATCTCGGCCTCCAGCGCGACGAACGTCTCGACGTCGGAGTCCGCAGCGACGCCCTCCTCGTCGCGGTAGCCGGCGAACTGGCCGCGCACGACCTTGTCGGCGTCGAGAGCCGGCATGGAGCGCAGCACCTTCACCTTCTCGTCGCGTAGCGCCTGCGCGTCCGCGGAGGTGGGCGGTTCCATCGCCACCAGCGCGATGACCTGGAGCAGATGGTTCTGGAACACGTCGCGCAGCGCCCCGGTCTCCTCGTAGAAAGCTCCCCGGCCTTCGACCCCGAAGTCCTCGGCCAAGGTGATCTGCACGGAGTCGACGTAGTGGCGGCTCCAGGCCGGGGCGAGGAAGGTGTTGGCGAGACGGAACACGAGCAGGTCCAGGACCTGCTCCTTCCCCAGGAAGTGGTCGATGCGGTGCACGGCCTCTTCGGGGAAGGTCTGGAGCAGGCAGCGGTTGAGTTCTCGCGCCGAGGTGAGGTCGCGTCCGAAGGGTTTCTCGATGACCACCCGTCCGCGCTCGTTCAATCCCACGTCCGCCATGCCCTGAACCACCCGTTCGAACAGGCTGGCGGGGATGGCGAGGTAGAGAAGCGGGCGTTCGCTGGCGGCGAGCGCGTCTGCGAGGCGTTGGTAGGTGTGGTCCTCGTTGTAGTCGCCCTGCACGTAGGCCAGTGCGGAGGTCACCCGCTCCACCGCGTGGGCATCGGGGGTGGGCGGGCCGAACTCGTCGATCGACCGGCGCGCGTAGTCGCGCAGGTCCCGGTCGTCCCAGTGGGAGGAAGCCACGCCCACCACCCGTTCGGGGAGCCGGCCGTGGTCAGCGATGGCGAGCAGCGCCGGGAAGATCTTCTTCCTGGCCAGGTCTCCCGTGGCGCCGAACAGCACCAGTGCGTCACAGCGCTCGCTCATCGGTCCTCCCTCTCCTCGTGGCCGCCGAACCGATGGCGCATGGCCGACAGCACCTTGTCGGCGAACCCGGCGTTGCCGCGTGAGGAGAAGCGCTCGAACAGCGCCGCGGTGATGGCGTGGGCGGGCACGCCCTCGTCGACCGCTGCCAGCACCGTCCAGCGGCCCTCCCCCGAGTCCGACACGCGCCCGCCGAACCCGTCCAGGTCCGGGTCGTCGAGCAGAGCTGCGGCGGTGAGGTCCAGCAACCACGACTGGATGACGCTGCCGCGACGCCACACCTCGGTGACCGCGGCGACGTCGATGTCGAACCGGTAGTACTCGGGGTTGGTCATCGGGGTGGTCTCGGCGTCGGCCTGGCGCTCCTCGGCGCCCACGTCGGCGCGTTCGAGGATCCCCAGCCCCTCGGCGTAGGCGGCCATCACCCCGTACTCGATGCCGTTGTGCACCATCTTGACGAAGTGGCCCGCACCCACCGGACCGCAGTGGAGGTAGCCGTGCTCGACCGCGTCCGGCTCGCCTTCGCGACCCTCGGTGCGCGGTGCGGCGTCGACCCCGGGCGCCAGCGACCGGAAGATGGGGTCGAGCTGGTCGACCGCGGCGGGCTCCCCACCGATCATCAGCGAGTAGCCACGCTCCAGACCCCACACCCCGCCGCTGACCCCGACGTCCACGTAGCGGATCCCGGTGCGTTGCAGCGTGGCGGCGCGGTCCATGTCGTCGCGGTAGTAGGAGTTGCCGCCGTCGACGATGATGTCGCCCTCGTCGAGGAGAGTGGCGAGCTCGTCGACGGCGTCGCCGACGAACGCCGCGGGCACCATCAGCCATGCGACACGGGGTGCCTCGAGCGCGCCGACGAGCTCCTCCAGGGAGCCCGCCCCGGTCGCGCCCTCGGCCTGCATCTGCTTGATGGCCTGCTCGTCGATGTCGTGCACGACCAGCTCGTGGCCGTCGCGTTGCAGGCGCCGAACCATGTTGGCGCCCATGCGGCCCAGCCCGATCATCCCGATCCTCATGGGGTTCTCCTCACGGCGCGATGCCGACCAGCTCGTCGATGTCGACCCTGCCGGCGCGCCGGCCACGGGCGCGCAGGGTGGTGAGGTCACCGCCGGCCAGGGCGCGCTCGAGGGTGGCGAACCCGAAGGCCTCGCCGGGGATCCGCGGGTCGTGGTCGTGGTCGGCGACCACCTGGACGAACACCCCGGTGTTGGGTCCGCCCTTGTGCAGTTGCCCGGTCGAGTGCAGGTAGCGCGGCCCGATGCCCAGGGTGGTGGCGACCCGGTGGCGGTCGCGCAGGACCACCCGCACCCGTTCGAGCTCGTCGACGAGGTCGGCGGCCGGGTCGAGGTAGGCCTGGATGGACAGGTAGTCACCGGCCTCGAGCTGGTCCAACAGCGGGGCGAGCGGTTGGGGTTCGACGTCGGGGACGCCCCGATCCAACGCGCGACGCGCGGCGACCTCGGTCGCTTCGGCGTCGGGCTGGTCGAAGGGGTTGACACCCAACGCCGCCCCGGCGAGGGCGGTGGCGATCTCCCAGCGCAGCACCTCCCCGCCCAGGTCGACCGGCTCGTCGACCCTCAGGTGGACGACCGGGTACCCCGCGTCCGCCAGCTCCGCCAGCACCTCGGGGTCGACGCCGATGCCGACGAACAGCCGATCGTCGCCGTACACGTCCGCGCCGCCCAGGGGCTCGCCGACCACGGGGACGATGCCGGTGGCTCGCTTGCCGGTGGACTCGGCGATCAGCTGCTCGATCCACCGCCCGAACGAGGTGAACCGTTCGTCGATGACCAGGGTGAGCTTGTCGCGTCCGGCGCGCGCGGCCCCGGCCAGGATCGCGCCCAGCTGCACGCCGGGGTTGTCTTCGGGATCGACACAGCCGGCGCAGGCGGCGGCGACCCGCCCGACGCGGTGCAGCAGCTCGCCGACGTCCACCCCCGCCAGCGCGGCCGGGACCAGTCCGAAGTGCGACAGTGCCGAGTAGCGCCCGCCGATGTCGGGGCGGTTCTCGAACACTGCCCGGAACCCGCGCTCGCGGGCGAGGTCGGCGAGCGGGGTGGCGGGGTCGGTGATGACCGCGAACCTGTCGGGGTCAGCGCCCCGCTGCCACAACCACTCCAGCAGCGAGCGGGTCTCGACGGGCGTGCCCGACTTCGACGAGGCGATCACCAGCGTCGTCGCCAGCGGCAGGTGCTGCTCGATCCGGGTGATGGTGTCGGGGTCGACCGAGTCGAGCACGTGCAGCTCGAGGGCGTCGGCGCTGGGTGGGAAGCAGGTGGCGGCCACGAGCGGGAACAGGCTGGAGCCCCCCATGCCCACCACCAAGGCGTGGGTGAGCCCGTCCGCGGCCGCCTGCTTGGCGAAACTCACGAGTTCGTCGACCTGCTCCTCCATCTCCTCGGGGCTGGTCAGCCACCCCAGCCGGTCGGCTATCTCGGTCGGGTCGTTCTGCCACAGGGTGTGGTCGTGGCTCCACAGCCGCCGCACCGCGTCACGCTCGGCGAGCTCGTCCACGACCTGCCCGACCTGGTCGGTCACCGGTCCCAGCCGGCGCGCCTCCCATGGGCCCCGTTCGAGCTCGCGCGCCTTGTTCCCGATGCACTCGAGCAACCGGCGGAAGGAGTCGGCGAACTTCTCGTCGCCCTCCTCCTGGAGCTCGCGGCCCAGCTCCTCGAGGCTCACCCCGGCGTCCTCGGCGCGGCGGGCGATCCTCTCCGCCTCGGGTGCCTGGGACGGCAGCGGCTCGCCGACCGTGCCGTCGCGCGCGAAGGCGAGCAGCGTCGACTCGGGCATGGTGTCGACGGTGTCGGGCGCGGCGAGCGCCTCCACGTAGTACGTGTCGGCCAGAGCGGGATCCTTGGTCGAGGTGCTGGCGAACAGCACCCGCTGGGGTCGCGCACCGTCCTGCTCGAGGCTGCGCCAGCGCTCGGAGACGAGCAGCTCACGGTAGGCGACGTAGGCGAGATGCCCGTTGGCGACCCCCAGGCGGTTACGCAGCTGGTCGGGCAGGCGCTCGTTGGCCTTGCCGTCGATGCGTGAGATGAAGAACGACGCCACCGACGCGACGTCGAGGTCCTCGCCTGCCTCGCGGCGGCGTTCGAGCCCGCGCAGGTAGGCCTCCGCGACAGCGCGCCACTGGCCCAGCGAGAACAGCAGGGTGACGTTGACGTTGACGCCCCGGAAGGTCAGCTCCTCGATCGCCGACACCCCCTCGGGCATGCCCGGCACCTTGATCATCACGTTGCGGCGCCCCACCCGGGAGAACAGCTCCTGGGCGAGCGCGATCGACCCCTCGGTGTTGCGCGACAACCGCGGCGGCAACTCGAGCGACACGTACCCGTCCGCGCCGTCGGTGTCGTCGTACACGCCGCGCAGGACGTCGGCGGCGTCGCGGATGTCGTCGACGGCCAGGCTCCAGAACAGCTCCTCGGGATCCTCGATTCCCTGCTCGACCGAGGTACGCAGCGTGTCGTCGTAGTCGTCGCCGCCCGAGATCGCCCGCTCGAAGATGGTGGGGTTGGAGGTCACGCCCGTCACGGCGTAGTCGCGGTGGTAGCGCGCCAGCTCCCCGCTGGTCAGCATCGCACGCCGGATGTTGTCGTACCAGACGCTCTGACCCAGTTCCTGCAGCTCGTGCAACGGGTTGGTCACGGCACTTCTCCTCTTCGGCCTACCTCTTACGGTGGGTGGCGTGCCACGTCCGCGCAACCATCGGACGCCCGGTGACGATCGGCCCCTGCGCACGGCGCACGCCCGCGATGGATGCGGTGCGGTAGCCCTCGTGGTCAGCAACCCGCCGCGCCTCCCGCGCGATTCCACAACCCGCGGCATGCTCGCCGCGCCGTCAACGTCGTTGCATGCCGAGTCGAACGGCGACTTTACGGACGAGCGCCCTCTCCTCGGGCGAGCCGTCCTTGCGGACCGCCGCTAACGGGATGCATTCGCCGACACAGAGGCCTGTTACGCGCACGTCTCGATGCTGGAACACTCGGGGGCCGGGGTCGGGAGGGTCCGGTGCCCACCAGACACGAGCACCGCTACACGCATGGCTGCCACGCCCGTCGCACGTGCTCGTGCGCAACCGGGCCGTGGGCGTGCTCGTCGCCGCCGCCGCGACAACCCTGACGGTGCTGGCGGCCGTGGCGCACCATCGCCTGCTGGTGGTCGACCGGCCGCTGTCGGAGGCACTGCGGCGCGACGATCTGCTGGTCGTGATGAGGTGGATCACCGAGGCCGGATCGCCGACTTCCGCGGCGGTCTTGAGCCTGGTCGCTGCCGCGGCGCTCTGGCCGCTGTGCCGCGCCTTCGCCATGGCACTACCGACCACGGTGGCCGCGGGCATCGCGGTCGACCTGAGCCTCAAGGTCCTGATCGACCGGCCGAGGCCAGCGGATGTGGTGATCGGGACGGCGCTGGGGTCGTTCCCGAACGGTCACGTGATCCAGGCGACGGTCGTGCTCGGGCTGCTCGTCCCGGCGCTGTACCTGGTCACCGGCAGGATCGTCGTGTTCTGGTCATCGGTGGTGCTGTCCGTCGTCATGGTCGCAGGGGTGGCGTCGAGCCGCATCGCCCTCGGTGCGCACTGGCCCAGCGACGTCCTGGCCAGCATCCTCATCGCGGCTTCCCTGCTGATGCGCAGGGCGCGCAGCGTGGCCGGCAGGGCACGCAGGCGGACCAGCACCCCGCCGGTCTCCTGCGGGGTCTCGGACAGGAGCTCCCCGAAGTACTGGCGCTCCATCTCCGCGCCGGTCCCTCCCGGCATCTGCGCCGCCGCGCTCTTGAGGAGGTCGAGGTTGAGGGCGGCCCGGCCGCGGAACCGGCCGATCACGGCCAGGGGGGCGTCCAGCGGCTCGGGCAGTGCGGCGAGCTGGTCGAACAGCTCGCGGAACCCCTCTCCAGGATGGTGGTGCGGTCGTCGGCGTCGAGGGGAGCTGCCAGGAACAGCTCGTCGACGCGGCGGCGTGCCGTATCATTGATCGGCCGGTACGAGATCCGTCGTCCGCAGCTCGTCGATCAGGTCGGCCACCTGCGGGGAGGACACGAAGCGGCGGTACGCCGCGATGGTGATCACCCCGGTCGCGGGGACGGGCACCCCCGCGGCGATCAGCCGGTCGAGCGCAGCCGCCTTGCCACCCACCACGGTCGCGTCCGCGCCGTGGCCTGTCAGCTGGAGGCTGACGGCAGCCCCAGCCTCATCGGCGTCGGGGTCCTCGCTCTCCTGGTGCGCCGCCCCGCGGCGCCCCGCGCGGCGCGGTTGCCGGGCACGGCGGAAGATGGCGGTGTGGCCCTCGGCCGGATCGATGCGGCGCCGGTAAGAGGCGATCGCCCGGTCCGCCGCGATCTCGGGGCGCTGGCCGGTGCGGTCGGCGTGGTCCTGCAGCCAGACGGCGAGGTCCGCGCGCAGCGTGGTCGGCCGGCGGTGCCCCAGGCTGCGGCCAGCCCGACCAGCACCAGCAGGTCCGCCAGGGCGAACACCACCGCGAGGTCGGCCAGACCGCCGACGATCGCATCGATGAGCCCGACCGTCACCACCAGGGCCGTGACACCCAGCAGGAACGTGTCGGTCACAAGCCGCTGCATGCGCACCTCGCCAGTCTCAGACGCCAACGGCGCCGGTGACACTTGCCTTTCCAGTGCTGGCTCAACAGCGCCCCCCCGTCACTCCCTCCTGCCCGGCCAACGCGATGAGCCGGCGCGGGTCGATGACCTCGACGCCGCCATACCCGGTCGCGATCACGCCCTCGCCGACGAATTCGTGGAGCACGCGGTTGACGCTCTGACGTGTCGCACCCAACAGCGCAGCCATCTCCGCCTGAGTCAGATCGACATGTCTCCGCTCGTCGCCCGCCAGTTCGTCGGCGAGGAGCGCCAGGACGCGGTCGCGTAGGTCGCCGATCGTCAGGGCCACGATGCGGCGGTTGGCGTGCTCAAGCCGACGCACGGTGCTGGTCAGCCACCGCAGGGCAATCGCCGGGTGGGTGCCCAGCAGGTCGAGTAGGGCGCCATGCTCTATAACCAGCACGGTGGCGTCGCGACGCGCCACCGCTGTGTAGGGGGCCGGCATCTCGCACAGCAGGGGGATGTCCCCGATCACGCCGCCGGGGCGGTGAATGGCGACCAGGTGGCGGCTGCCGTGCCGCGGTAGGAACAGCTCGATCTCGCCGTGCTCGACGACGTAGGCCGCGTCGGCGACCTCACCTGCCGTCAGGAGCTTCTCGCCCGCACGCAACCCGACACGCTGCAGCGTGGTCGTAAGAGCCGCGACGTCCGAGACCGTGAACGGGGCCAGCTCCGGGCGACCGAATCGACGTGCCAACCAAGCCACATGCGTGGCCATGCCCTCCCGGCCGGTGGGCAACAGTCGGGAGATGGCTCCGCGGACGTCCACAGCGTGGCCCCTTCTGTCGCCGACCGATATTCAGGGAACCCGGCGGGCATGACACCTGTTCCTTTTCCTTCGGTGCGGGTGATCTGGGAACGAGCCACGCGGGGTTCCCGCGCCCGCGTGCCATTGGAGTTGGGCGGTACGGGAGTTTGGACTAGCCCTGGACCAGACCTGGACTGGACGCTGGCGAGCTCTGTTGCCACGGTGAGATCGACCCGCCGGACTGGCCGACAGCGTCGTGATGACCGCGATGTGAAGACAGGTGCTCACATGGGCATGGCGCGCACGCGCCAGACGTTCCGGATTTCGACGGCGCGATAATCGCCGACCGAAACCTCTCACCCGTGGACTCGCCCAACCCGCGCACATGATCCCCCCAACCACTTCGCGCACCGTCCGCCGTCATGGCGTTGAGGACGCGCGCGAGGCCCCCCGTGTGGCGTGGTCTCGGCTGCGACCAGCGTTGCAACTTTACGGGCATGCCTGCTTCGCGACAGCCACCGTGGATCTGGTCGGGACGTCATGATCCAGAGCGGAACACGAGAGGCAGCGCGTCGGGTGAGCCACCATCCGAGCCGTCGGGGCGCCAGTTCGTCGCAGCGTGCTGCCGCGCCGATGGCTGGAGTCTCAATCGTGCCACGGTCGTGGAAACATGATCTCGCGTCAGGTGTTCCCCGTTGGAGCCACCCCAGGAACGTCCGTGACCGAGCCGACGGAACTTGGCATTGACGGCCGGCGGACAGGAGTTCTCGACGGCCACTGTAGAAGGCAGAGGGTCGTACGGCACCGCGCCGAGTTGCCGTGCCGCGGTGGCCATGGGTGAGTCGGCGCCACACCAGGTGCTGCGGTGGATCGTCCGGCTTCTCGGGGCCTTCTACGTCGAGGTAATCGACAACACCGATCTGGCGGTGTTCCAGCCTTGCCAGTCTGTGAGGCTCACGGCTCGCCAGCGACCGCAAACCAGGGCGACCACCTCGAGGGTCCGGAGGTCGCCCCCGTGAGGCTCCCTGCAGCGCTGCGGCGCCTAGCCGAGATCGAGCGGGGAACGCGCCCGACCGACCCCGAAGTCACGGCCGCTCTCGCTGCGCGCTGGGAGCAACTCCCTGCCGCGGTGCGCTCACCGTCGCAGATGCTGGGCCGCAAGTTCACCGGGTGCGAGGCCACCCACGGGGTCTTCCCTGCGTGCAACTTCGGCTGCCGGCCGTGCTACCTGCCCTCGAACTCCAACCGCGTACCACTCGACCCTGACCACGCGCTGGCTGAGATCGAGCGACAGATGTCCTACCTGCGCCAGAAACGCGGGCCGGGGCAGTACGCACAGCTCATCGGCGGCGAGGTTTCCCTGCTGCCGCCCGACGTGCACGCCGAGGCGCTGCAGGTGATGCGCCGCCACGGGCGCTTCCCGATGAGCTTCTCACACGGCGACTTCGACTACGACTACCTCGAGCGACTGGCCGTTGGCCGCGACGGCACCCGGCGCTTCCACATCCTGTCGTTCGCCGTGCACATCGACACGACGATGTACGGTCGCCGCGCCGCTCCCCGCCCCTCGGATGAAGGCCAGCTGCACCCGGAACGTCGCCGGGTCAAGGACATGTTCGAGCGCCTGCAACGCGAGCACGGGGTCCGCCACCACCTGGCGCACACCATGACGGTCACACCCGCCAACGTCGACGAGGTCGCCGACGTTGTCCGCGTATGTCGCGACCTTGGATATCGGATGTGCTCGTTCCAGCCCGCCGCCGAGGTCGGCGACCGGCGCCGATGGGACGGCTCCTACGCGGCGCTCACCGACGACCGCGTCTGGGCCGAGATCGAGCGCGGCGTCGGTCGGCACCTACCTCACCGTGTCCTGGAGGTCGGCGACCCGCGCTGCAACCGTGTGACCTGGGGCCTGTGGTCAGCTGGCCACTACGTGCCGGTGGCCGAGGACGACCACCCCGGCGACCTCGCGGCCCGGGACGCGTTCTTCCGTGTGCTGCCGGGCAACCTGCTGTTCGCGTCACGGCCACGGACGGTTGCGCGAGTGGCCCGTGCCATGTTCGCCCACCCCCGCGACATCCCGGTCGCACTGCGGTGGGGCGCCAGGCTCGCACGCCGACTCGGCGCACGTGGCCTCGTGTCCGGCGTTCAGCCCGCGACCTACGTCATGCACAGCTTCATGGACGCAGACGACGTCCAGGCAGCCTGGCACCTGCTCCAACGTGACCAGGTGGCCGGCGATCCGCGGATCCGTGCGACACAGGAGCGCCTGTCCGCGTGCGCCTACGGCATGGCGCATCCCGACCGCGACGAGGTGGTCCCGGCCTGTGTGCAGCACAGCGTGCTCGACGAGGTCGAGAACGCGCACCTGTTGCGACGGTTGCCGCTGCTGACCTGACGCGCCCGAACCGGGGTTCGGCTGTATCCGCTGAGCCCGCCGAGGTGTCGGCGTGCCCCTGCGATGTCCTTCTGCTGGTCGGCCGCGATCCCGAGATCGTGGGCCTTCGCGCACTGCGCCAGGTCGGGCGATAGACGGACGCGGTGGTGTGGTCGCTCGGCGCGCTGGTGTCGTGGGGCGTGGGAAGCATCCTGGCAGCACAGCAGCTTGGCGAAGATCAGTAGGTCGTGGGCGATCCAGAACGAGCTGGACCACAGGGGCGTTGCGAGCGAAGGTCTCCAGCGGGAGCTTTGTCAGGCCGACGTCTTTGGTGGCGTCGGTGACCGGATAGGACACCGAGAAGGCCAGATTCGTATGGTTAGCGAGGTGGTCCATGAACCTGTGGGTGGCCAGCGCCTGATCGCCGGGCACCACCAGACTCACTCCGTCGGGCAAGACGGGAAGCCGGGCGAGGGCCGCGTCGAGCACCCCGAGGTTGTCGCGTGCGACGTGCGCCGGAACTCGCCCCGGGTGGAGCATCGCGGCCAAGGCCTCACCGGGGCCGTCGCCGCAGTCGAGGTAGCCCAGGATCGGGTGGAACCCGAAGCTGCCTTTGAACGTCGGGGCGGCCCCGTCTTTGTCGTCGGAGCCGGCGGGTGACGACCGTCGCATCCACATCGACCAGCAGCGGCTCGTTCGGATGGTCCACATCGGGTCGGCGGCCTGCTGAACGACCGGCGGTGCGCCGCCCGCCTGCCACACAGGTTCGCGCATCGCGCGCCGCGCCTGGGCGATCGCTGCCATCGCGACGGGATCGTCGGCGACGCAGCCATCGTCCGTCAAGTCGTGGCCGGCGACGCCACCTCACCAAACAGCGCGTCCTGGCCGTCCAGCACCCGCCGGTGCATTACTGCGGTCGTCGTACGATGGTCGCCCGGGACCGCCGGTCACGCGGCGTGACCGGCGGTCCCGCCCCCGCAGCAAGACGCCTCGACGGTCATGGCTATGACGGAGCCCGAAGGGAACCCATCTTCCTCTCCGCGTCCGCATCCCTGTCCGAAGCCGTCTTGACCCCGCGCGTCTCCGACCGAGGTCGGACGATAGAACAGACTGCGGTATCGCGGTAGATGTAGGGCGCACCTAGTAGCTCCGCTCGACCTCTGCGTCCGCCTACCCGCAGACCCCCCGAGGACCAACTCAACGTGGACGGTTCGGTCCGCAGCTTCCGCCCGTTCGTGCCGGCCACGGCCGGCGAGACGGCGGCGGCCGTGATGGTGCTGCATGACGCCGGCGGGACCCCCGTGGTGTCGATCCCCGACGGGTCTACCTCGTGGGGGTCTCTAACGGTGCGGTGATGGCCTACCGCTCTGCCTGTGAGCGTCCGGCGCGCATCGCCGGGGTCGGATCGGTCGCCGGCACCATGGTGACGGACCCGTGCCAGCCAGCCCGTGTCGGTGATCGAGATCCGTGGGGCAGCCGACCCCGTCGTGCCCGTTGACAGCGGGAACGGCCGGCCTTCACTCAGGCAAGCCGGCCGGTGCTGAGCGCGCGCGCAGGACTGGGCCGACCTCGGCGGCTGCCCGGCGTCCACCACCGACACCGACGGCCCGATCACCACGACGCCGTGGCAACGCTGCCGAGAGAACACGTCTTGTTCGTCTGGTCGCTACTCCGGGGAGCTCGATGCGTGGTGCGTTGCGGCATGGCCGCGTCCTCCTACCGGGGCCTGAAGGCGCGTATCGCCAGGTTGAGCGAACCGGTCAATGTCGACGCGGTCGAGCGGTTGCGCGCGTTCGTGGACGAGCTCACCGCCCACGAAGCCGACTGATCATCGTCGCTAACGCCTGCTGCCGGCACCCGGCGACGAAGGAGTGCCCGTGACCCACGACGAGGAGTCGTTCGAGGACTTCCGGCGGTCCTTCCACATCAACGCCGTGTTTCCGATCGACGTGGTCGGGGACCTGGCCGCCGACGGCGTCGTCGGTGGTGTCGCCGCCACCCACGACGGGTTCGTCGGTGCCGCGTCCCGGCTGCAGCTGCGTAACGAGGTCGCACCCCGGTGGGCGGATGAGCTGCGCGCCGACGAGGTCGACGTCTGCCTGCTCGTCGCCACCTGACCGGTGTGCCACATGTCGGTCGGGCACGTCGCACGGGCCTTGGAGGAGGCGGGCATCCCGACCGTCGCGGTGTTCATCCGTGCGTTCCGCGATGTCGCGGAGGCGATGACGCTCCCCCGCGTGCTCGTCGCACCACACCT
>JAHWKW010000013.1 GCA_019347675.1 Actinomycetota bacterium
AGCTCGATCGCCACCGTCGGTCGCCCCGCACGCCCCATGCCAGCTCCTGGTCGCCACCATCAGCCCGTCACAGGGAATCTACACCCGCCCAGCCATTATTTACCGTATTTAGCGGACGGCACACTAGGTGGTTGGTGTTTTTCGCGCGGGTAGCGCGACTGGGCGGGCTGGTCTGGGAGAATGACATCGGTGTCGTTCTCGCGGAAGGTCGTGGTGTGACGTTGGGGTTGGCGGAGCGGCAGGGCGATCTGCTGGACGAGGTGACACGGTTCTGCGACGGGGCGGTGGCCGAGGACTCGGTGTTCTGGCTGTTGCATCGCGAGCGGGACAACCTGTTTCCTGACGAGTTCTTCGCTGATCTGTTCACTTCGAGGGGGCGCCGGTCGGTGCCCCCGTCGATCGTGGCGACGGTGATCGTGCTGCAGAAGCTGGGGGGCCTGTCCGATCGCGAGGCGGTGGAGCGGTTCACCTACGACGCTCGCTGGCGGTACGCGGCGGGGGTGGGCGGCTGGGATCGGGGTCCGACCGGTTTCGCGCACACGGTGTTGGTGGACATGCGCGCCCGGCTGCGCGCGTCGGACGATCCGGACCGGATCAAGCGGGCCACGACCGAGGTGGCTGCGGACGCGGGGCTGTTGGGGTTGAAGCGGGCGTTGGACTCCGCGCCGTTGTTCGACGCGGTCGCCACGATGGACACGGTGACGTTGGTGCGGTCGGCGATCCGGGGGCTGCTGCGCGCCTGCCCGTCGCAGCTGGCCGCCGAGGTCCGCGCGGTGCTGGAACGTGACGACGACTATGTCGCGGCCGGCAAGCCGCCGTGTGATTGGGATGACGCCGAGGCGCGCGAGCAACTGGTCGACGCGCTCATCCGCGACGGGCTGGCCGCGCTGGGGGTGCTCGAAGACCGGGAGCTGCCGGCAGGGGTGATCGAAGCGGTGGAACTGCTGGCCACGGTGGTGGGCCAAGACGTCGAGCGGGGCGGCGACGGGGTGTTCCGCATCGCGCGGAAGGTCGCCAAAGATCGGGTGATCTCCACGGTGGATCCCCAGGCCCGTCACGGCCACAAGTCCACGGCGCGCAAGTTCGACGGCTACAAGGGCCACGTCGCGGTGGATCCCGACAGCGAGATCATCACCCAGACCGCGGTCACCGCGGCCAACGTCGGTGACGCCGAAGCGACCGAGGTGCTGCTCACCGAGTTCACCGTCGCCTGCGCCCAGGACGCTGCGGCCGACGGCGACGACGCTGACCGGCCGGATGGCCCCGACACGACACACAACGGCGAAGCCGTCGCCGGTTCGCGCAACAACCACGCCGACGATGGCAACGACGACGGGCCGAGGGTGTACGGCGACGCCGCCTACGGCAGCGGGCAGAACCTGGCGCTGCTCGACAAGCTGGGTGCGGACGCGATGACCAAGGTCGCCGCGGCGACCGCGCCGGGCGGGCGGTTGCCCAAGGACCGGTTCGACATTGACCTGGACGCCGCCACGGTCACCTGCCCCGCCGGGCAAAGCGCGCCGTTGCGGTTCGCGGCCAACGGGCACGGCGTCGCCGCGTTCGGTAAGCGGTGCGTGGAGTGCCCGCTGCGCCAGCAGTGCACCGCATCGGCGCGCGGTCGCAACGTCAACGTCGGCCCCTACGAGGCGCTGCTGGCCGCCGCGCGCGCCCGTCAACAAGACCCCCAATGGCAGGCCGACTACGGCGCCAACCGACCCAAAGTCGAACGCCGGCTCGCGTACCTGCTGCGCCGCTGGCACGGCGGGCGCCGCGCCCGGGTGCGCGGCCGACAACGCGTCGCCCAAGACTGGGACCTCAACGCCGCCGCTCACAACCTGGCACGTCTCGCCGTCCTCGGCGTACGCAAAACCGCCATCGGATGGCATGCAGCAGCCGCATGAAAACGAGCAGACAGCCGCAGACGTCCCGGCCAGGGCATTCCACGGCTCAACCCCGCGCCCTCGAAGCCGTGCCCCCCAAGTCGGGTTCGCTCCCGGCCGCCCACCGGGCCGTCCCACCACGGACACACCAATGAGGCGGTCACTTCACACTGC
The DNA here is from genome assembly GCA_019347675.1 of Actinomycetota bacterium. Taxonomy (NCBI): domain Bacteria; kingdom Bacillati; phylum Actinomycetota; species Actinomycetota bacterium. The sequence goes on from JAHWKW010000013.1 coordinate 2,055, forward strand.
TCGTTCCACACCAGCCACCTAGGGATCCCGCCACCGACCGGCGCGCGCTGACTCGACCGGCTGAGCCTGGGGCCAAGCGCCAAACGGACGGCGCGGCGTACGACGCCGATTTTCCCAAACAGAACCCCACACACGTTTGGGTGATGTGGGTAGGAACCTGTCCGGCGTGACGGACGCGCCATCGTGTCCCACCAACCACGCGCAACCGACCCCGTGACACCATCGTGACACCATGAGATCGGGAACACCACGACACAGTGGGTGACCATCCGGCATTACACCGATGTGTTTCCGCAGGTCAGCGGCACACTAGGGGATGAGGCGACCCCAGCTGCCACCGGCTGTGCACGGTTGAGGGCCGTGTCCCCGTAAGGGGGTGGGGGTTCAAGTCCCCCCTCTCGCACTTCGCCGCTAGACCCCCTCTAGCGCCGCAGATATCGCACAAATCGCCAGGACGCTCGCGAACTCTCTCAGTGGCGTTTTCGGTTTCCGTAACACCATCTTGACACGGTGCGCAACGGATGAGCGCGGGAGCCGGTTGAGGGGATGGGGTCGCGCCTGTGGCGCCTTCGGTGTTCAGCGCGGCCACGGCGCGGGCGCGAAGGCGTTGGTGCACTGCTGTCGTGGCGCTTGGCGTCGTGCTGCCCGACCTCGAGCCCAAACCCCAGGTACTCGCCTTGGCGCAGCTCTGGTGGGGCCGTATGCGAGCACACGTCCGGATCGAAGTTGGCTCACCATCCATGCGTCTACGGTGACCGCCGAGCCCCCGGCCGGTCAGGCAGACTCGGGTCTTCCCTCGGGAACATGGAGGTACGGCGATGGCCAGCGAGGTGGAGGAGACACCGCTTCCAGGTGTGGGAATGCGCTACAGCTTCGTCGCATCGAGCGGCGCCCGGGTGTCGGTCCTGCACCACCGCTCCGGCCGACATCAGGTGTTCGTGGGTGACCCTGGCGATCCGGACGCATTCCGGTTGGCGGTCGAACTCGATGACGATGACAGCCGCGTCCTCGCGGAGCTGCTGGGTGCCTCGCGGGTCGTGCGAGAGATCGATCGGCTCCAGCAGTCGGTTGCTGGCCTGTCGATCGAATGGCTGCGGATCCCTCCCGACACCCGAGCGGCGGGTCGCACGATCGGCGACCTGGAGATCCGTTCGTCCACGGGCGTCACGGTGGTCGCTGCCCTGCGTGGAGGCGAAGCGCTCCCGGTACCAGGCCCTGACTTCCTCATCGAGTCGGGTGACACGCTGGTCGTGATGGGCCGCCCTGATGCCATCCGGCGGGCTGATGCGCTGCTGCGCGGCTGACGATGGACACGGCGACTCTGCTACTCGAGCTCGGGGCGGTGCTGCTCGTGCTAGCCGTGGCTGCACGGATCGCCCTTCGGTTCGGCCTGTCGCCGATCCCGCTGTACCTACTGACCGGGCTCGCACTGGGCGAAGGTGGTCTGTACCCGGTCCTGACTGCCGAGAGCTTCATCACACCCGCCGCCGAGATCGGCGTCATCCTGCTGCTGTTGCTGCTCGGACTGGAGTACAGCCCTCAGGAGCTAACCGCTGGTCTGCGGACCGGCTGGCGGCTGTCGATCGTCGACCTGCTCGCCAACTTCACCCCGGGGCTGCTCGCCGGGACCATGCTCGGCTGGGGCGCCCCGGCCTCCCTCGTGCTCGGCGGTGTGACCTACATCTCCTCATCCGGGATCGCCGCCAAACTCATCGACGACCAGCAATGGCTGGCCAACCGTGAGACCCCGCTCGTGCTGTCGGTCTTGGTCGCCGAGGACCTGGTGATGGCCGTCTACCTCCCGCTGCTGGGAGGCGTCCTCGCAGGTGGGAGCGTCCTGGCCGTGGGCGGATCCGTGACCGTCGCGCTGGCCGTGGCCGGGCTGGCCCTGTTGGTCGCGTTCCGCTACGGGCACACCATCAGCCAGTCCCTGGCCTCGCCCTCGGGTGAAGCGCTGCTCCTCAGCGTGATGGGGCTCACGCTGGTCGTGGCAGGACTCGCAGAGCAACTGCACATCTCCGCAGCGGTGGGTGCGTTCCTCGTCGGGATCGCCCTGTCGGGCCCGGTGCAAGAGCGTGTCCACGGCCTACTCCAACCCGTGCGGGACCTGTTCGCCGCCAGCTTCTTCGTGCTGTTCGGACTATCGGTCGACCCCCGCAACATCCCACCGGTCCTCGCCGCCGCCGCCGCTCTCGCTCTGGTCACCGCAGCGACCAAGATGGCGGGGATCTGGTGGGGAGCAGCACGCGCGGGCATCGGCCCCAGAGGACGCCGACGCGCCGCCTCCGTCCTCGTCGCGCGCGGCGAATTCTCCATCGTCATCGCCGAGATCGGCGTGGCCGCCGGCATCGAGCCCCGCCTCGGCCCGCTCGCCACAGCCTACGTTCTACTGCTCGCCATCACCGGTCCGGTCATCACTCGCAGCGCTGGCCAACCGGCAAGGCTGTGATCGGCCAGAACAGCGCGTGATCCCCGCACTCGTGGCTGCGGGTCTGATGACGCTCGCTTCGCCTGCCACCCCGGCCCGGGCGCTGGCAGGCCATCCGGGGCATCGCATGGTGGTCGTGGCGGCCGCGGCGATCGCGCTCAGCGGGTGGTGCCTGCCGGGGTCATCTCGGCGTTGTCCTGACCCGGCCGGCGACCGCACGGTCAGGATCCGAAGGTCAGACCACCCCGGTCGTCACTCCTGGTGAACCGTAGACTCCAAGGGTGCTCCAAGTGCAGATCATGGCTGCGATGCGTCGCATGATGCGCCGCCACCAGGGACTGCCGGCCAGTGGCAGCAAGCTACCGATGTGGCGGCTCATCGCCGGGGAGATCGGCTGGGCGGGGCGGCAGCTGCTACAACGCCCGTCGGTGCTCGTCGCGCTCGTCGTGGGTTTCGCGGCGACGCTGAGCGTCCTCGGTGCCGCCGCTCCCGGACCGGTCCTTACGATCCCGTGGCGAGTCCTCACGGCCATCACCGCTGGATGGCTCGTCGCTTCCGCGGTGCGCGGGATCCAGGTGGCGCGCGCGCACGGCGACGAGCCGGCAAACCGGGCAGGCGAACAGCGACCAGTGTTGGGTGCCGCGGTGATCAGCGGCGGTCTCGCGGTCGCGGTCCTGACGATCTGGCTGGCTGTGTGGTTGGTCGCGTGGGTGACCTGATCCTCACCGACGTCACCATCAGGCCAGCATTCGACCCCCTGCGCAAATCGCCTACAGCCACTGGCCGTGCCCTGCCTGCGGAAACACCCAGCCACTCCGGCAGATGTGTTCCGCGTCAGAGTTCACCGACGTCTCGCAAGGCGTCTTCATCGACGAGAGCGGCTCGACCGCCGAGCAGCGCACCGAAGAAGGAGACGGCCACATTCCCCCGGCGGACACACCGGTCCAGATGCGCAACCCGGAGCGAACAGCCTGCAGCGTTCCTTTTCTGGTTCGTCGTCGATCCCGAACAGTCATTCGCGCCAGAAGCAGGCCTCAACCAGTGACCGGGCGTTCGTGACGCATCGTCACCCGCGCAAGGGGATCGAAGGATCGCCGCAAGCCGACGAAGACGCCGCCCAGAACGGGTTCACAGGAAGAGGCACGCGGTGGGAACGGCGCTGCGGCGGCCCGTTAGGGTCGGCGTCGACAGCGATCGGATGGAGGACCGAATGGGACTGAACCTCGGGGACCTGTCACTGTCGAGCCCGGCGTTCGACAACGGCGGCCCGATCCCCCGGCGGCACACCAGCGAAGGCGAGGACGTCTCCCCAACCGTGGAGTGGAGCAACGTCCCCGACGGGACGAGCGAGTTGGTGCTCGTGTGCCACGACCCGGATGCGCCCCTCGTCCGCGGCTTCACGCACTGGGTCGTGCACGGCATCCCCGCGTCGGCAAGCGGGATCGGGGAGGGGGGCGGCGGCCAGTTCACTGAAGGCCAGAACGACTTCGGCAACGCTGGCTACAACGGCCCAGCACCGCCCGAGGGCCACGGCCCGCACCACTACTACTTCTGGCTGTACGCGCTCGACACTGGTCTCGACGCGGGCCCTGGCCTCACGCGCGAGCAGCTGCTGGACCGCATCGAGGGGCACGTGATCGAGCAGGCGCGACTGGTCGGCACCTACGAACGCTGAAGGGGGGAACGACGTGACCGAGCGTGTCGAGCTCACCGAGGCTGAGTGGCGCGAGCGCTTGAGCGCCGAGCGCTACCACGTGTTGCGCGAGAAGGGGACCGAACCGCCCTTCTCCGGCGAGTACCACGGCAGCAAGGTGGCGGGGACCTACGGCTGTGCGGCGTGCGGTCAGCCCTTGTTCGACTCGGACGCCAAGTACGACTCCGGGACCGGATGGCCCAGCTTCTGGGAGCCGCTCGACGACTCTGCGGTCCGCCTCGAGGACGACCACAGCCACGGGATGACCCGCACGGAGGTGCTGTGCACCGCCTGTGACTCCCACCTCGGTCACGTGTTCCCCGACGGCCCGCCACCCACGGGTCTGCGGTACTGCATCAACTCGCTGGCGTTGGAGGTCCAAGCCGACGGCTGAATCGGCGGCCATCTGTGCAGAGTCGTTCCCGCCGACGGGAAGAGGGTGTGACACGGTCGGTACCGTGCCGTCAGGCAACGAGGAGGCCTCACCATGCGCGTGGTGATCACCGGGGCGACGGGCAACGTCGGCACGAGCTTGATCGACGTCCTCGGCCACGAGGACCAGGTCACGTCGATCGTCGGGCTGGCCCGACGCCCGCCGGCATGGCAGCCGGCCAAGACGAGGTGGGGCCGCGCCGACGTCACCAAGGACGATCTGTCCACCTACTTCGACGCCGCCGACGTGGTGGTTCACCTCTCGTGGATCTTCCAGCCCACCCGCGATCCGCTGGCGACCTGGCGGACCAACGTCCTGGGCAGCATCCGGGTCTTTGAGGCGGTGTCCGAGGCGACGGTCCCCGCGCTCGTCTACGCATCGTCGGTCGGTTCCTACTCGCCGGGCCCGCAACACGACCGCGTGGACGAGTCCTGGCCGACCCACGCCCTGCCGACCGCCGCCTACGGGCGCGAGAAGTCGTACGTCGAACGACTGCTGGACACCTTCGAACGCGACCACCCGGAGACCCGTGTGGTCCGCCTCCGCCCCGGGTTCATCTTCAAGCGCGAGTCGGCGGCCGAACAGCGCCGCCTGTTCGTGGGACCGCTGCTGCCCAACCGCCTCGCCCGCCCCGACCTGATCCCGATCGTGCCTGATCTGCCCGGCCTGCGGCTCCAGGCGCTGCATACCCGCGACGCTGCAGAGGCCTACCGTCTCGCGATCGTCCGCGACGTGCGTGGCCCGTTCAACATCGCCGCCGAACCCGTGCTCGACCCTCCGGCGCTCGCAGAACTCTTCGACGCTCGTCCGGTCAAGATGCCCGTCGGCGCGCTGAGGGCGGCGATGTCGGCGGCGTGGCGCCTGCACCTGATCCCGGCCAGTCCCATGCTGTTCGACCTCGCGCTCAGCCTCCCGGTCATGGACACCACCCGCGCCCGCACCGAGCTGGGCTGGGAGCCGTCTCGCACCTCCCAGGAAGCCATCCGCGAAATGATGGAGGGCCTGCGCGAAGGCGCCGGGATGGACACGCCCCCGCTGCATCCAAAGTCGGGCGGGAAGCTGCGGCAACGCGAGATCGCCACGGGGATCGGCGAGCGCGCCCGCGCCCGACCCGACGTCGGCCGGTGAGGCGGGCGACCCGGCGCGGGGACCGACGGAGGCGCCGTCACGTGGAGGCGGGAGCCTCCTCCGTTGCTATCTCGGCCTGCTGGGGTTGCGGGTAGGTGATACGCGGGTGGTACACGCCGCAGAGTGTCTCGAGGAACGACGCCCTGACCGCAGCGACGTCCTGGAACGTCAGGGGGCTCTCGTCGAGCTGACCGTCTTCGATGCGGGCGGCGAATAGGCTGTCCACCAGCTCGGACAACTGGTCGCGCGACAGGTTGCGGTCATTTTGGGCGGCGGCGCGGCTGGCCGCCTCGCAGCAGTCGGCGAGCATCAGCACCGCGGTCTCTTTGGTGGTCGGTTTGCGACCCTTGTAGCGGTACACCCCCTCGTCCACGTGCTGTCCCGGCGCGGCTTCACGTACGGCCTTGAGGTAGAAGTACGTGACGACCGTCGTGCCGTGGTGCGTCGCGATGCCCTGCACCACCTCCGGCGGGAGACGGTAGGACCGGGCCATCTTGATCCCGTCGGTGACGTGTTCCTGGATGATCGTGGCTGAGATGTCCGGTCCCAGGCCGTCGTGCGGGTTGGAGATCCCGAACTGGTTCTCGATGAAGAAATACGGTCTGCGTACCTTGCCGATGTCGTGGTACAGCGCCATAACGGACCCAAGCAGCGGGTCGGCGTTCACAGCCCGGCAACCACGCTCGACCAGCGTCGCGACGACGATCGAGTGGTTGTACGACCCGAGTGCCTTCTGTTCCAGCTCCCGTAGCAGCGGATGGTTCCGGTCGGCGAGGTCGATCAGGCCGGTGGCGGTGACCAAACCGAACGCCGACTCGATGAACGGCAGGCCGCCCACCACCAGGATCCCGCCGCTCACGCCGTGGATCGCTCCCGCTAGAGCGGGACGGAGCAAGCTGTCGGTGCCCTCGAAGGTGACCGCGAACGTCACCGCCAGCACGATGTAGCCACCCGTGGCGAACAGAGCCGCTCGGCGCAGGTCGCCGCGGACCGACAGGCGGGTGACCAGCGGGACGCTCAGCAGCGTCGCGGCCGCCGCGTACGCGACCACGCCTGTCGTTCCGGGGGCGACGTAGGCGGTGAGCAGGGTGACCGGCACGGCGAGCAGCACCCCGACCGGGGCGCCCAGCAGGATCGTGGCGAGCATCCCCAGCGCCCCGGACGGCACCGCGTACAACCACACCTCGGTGCGCTCGATCACCAGTGTCGCCCCGGCGAGGATCGCGGCGTAGCCGAACATCAGCGTCGCCAGCAACAGCAGCTTGCGGTTCGAGCGCCACACGGAACGTCGATGGGTGCGTAGGTACAGCGCCGAGACGGCGGCGGCGATTGCGGTGATGGCGAGCGCGCGGGCGACCTCCCAGCGTGGATCGGACCCCGCCAGCCCGACCCGTTCCAGGGCGGCCAGCTGAACGGGCGTGACCTCCTCCGCGGCGGAGACGATCACCGACCCGGTGGGGAAGGTCCGCATCGCCTCGTCGACGTTGGCGGCCGCGCGCCGCCGCGCCTCATCGGTGGCCTCGTGGTCGACCACGACAGTCGGACGCATCGCGCTGCGGATCAGCGGCTCCACGACCGCATCGGTGAGGTTCGTAGGGACGTCGCGCACGGTCGCCTCGACCCGCAGCTGCTCATCGAGGACATCGTCGACCTGCCCCGCCCGGATCGATTGGCGGGTCAGTTGCTGCACGATGCTGATCGTCTCGCTCCGTAGGGAGTCGAAGGTGGGTGCGTCGATGGTGACCAGCAGACGCAGCCCGGTGTCGTCGAGCATCGCGAGCCGATCGCGGAGCGCGTCGACCCGCTCTTCGGTGGATGGCGGCTCGGCGCCTTCGGCGGTGGGTGCCTGCCGGATCTCTTGCACCACGTCGAACTGGTTGCGGATGTCCTCGACCGTGGCGATACGCGCCTGGTCGTCACGCTGCATGATCGGCTCGACCGCCTCGGCCGCCTGGCGACGTGCCCGCTCTGTCGCTTCCTCGTCGACGATGCGGATGAGGTTGGGGGCGACGACCGTCCGCGGCGACGCCTCCCCGGCCCGGATCGGGGATTCGTCCAGGAACGCAGGGAGGCTGAGGGCGGCGGGGATGCCGATCAGCACCACCGCAGCGATGAGGAGTCGGTACGCGCGGTACCGCCTGACGAGTCGCTCCACCGTTCGGAGGCCTTCCGACGACGGACCGCAAACGACCGTACCCCGCGCAGGGCGCGAGACCAGCGGCCGACCGGACCGGAGACGCTATCGTACGGCACGGCGCCTACCGTGGCGGGGCCAGGACACGCCACGCCGCTGGGCGGATGCGGTACCGCCGCTGGCGGAGGGGGCGCGACAGCTCTCCGTCGGCGTTGTACCGCACCGGGTCACCCAAGATGCGCACGTCCTGGCCGCGGACGTGCTCGACGTCGTCTCGGGTCAGGTGCCGCCCGCGCTGCAGGGCCGCCCCGAACGCCGCCCGCGCTGCCGGGCCGACCGCGGCGACCACCACGACATCGAGTCGTCCGTCGTCGGGCTCGGCGGGGGCGCACAGCGGGGTCCCCCCACCGATGCAACCGGCGTTGGCGATCCCTACCATCAGCACCGGACGGGCGACCTGTGACACAGGCGCCCCGTCGACCTCGACCTCGAGCGTCCATCCCGTCTCGCGAACGCCGGCCACCAGGGCCCCGACCGGGTACGCCAGAGCGCCGAGGTCGTCCTTCAACGGGACCGAGCGCTGCGACGCCTCCGCACCCAGCCCGGCATGGACGGCGTTCACGGCCAGCTGGCCGTCGTCGGCTTCGAGCAGGTCGACGCTGCGGGGCTGATACGCCAAGAGGTCGCGTGCGGCCGCGGCCGGATCCTGCGGGATCCCAAGTGAACGCGCGAAGTCGTTTCCGGTCCCCGTCGGCACGATCCCGATCGTGGTCGAGGCCAGGATCCCGGCAGCCGCGAGGCGGTTGACCGCGACGTGCAGAGTCCCGTCGCCGCCGGCCACAACCAGGGTTCGACCGTCGAGCGCGGCGATCGCCTCGTCCACCTCCGCCGGGTCGGTCGTGGTGAGCAACTGGGTGGGGCAGGCTTCGTCGAGGACGTGACGGGCTGCCTCGCTCTGTTCCCGTGCCGCCTGGCCGGCATGGGGGTTGACGACCAGGACGTAGCCAGGACCGCGCATCCCTCTCCCGCTCCCGGTCCGCCGAGCATACGGCGCCCCGTCGCGGCCCTCGGCGCGTTCCGAGGTCGAACGTGCGCGGCCACAGCGGGGCCGTTGGGAACCGGCGGCGCGGGCGTGCACGGGGGCCGGCCGCGAGCCGGCGGGCGAGCGACCCGTGCTAGCTTGCCGCCTTCCGAGCCTGCCCCAGCGCTCGTCGCGGAGGTCGCCATGCGAGAGTTCACTGGTCCCGGCGCTGCCACGATCGGGCCCGACACCAACCTGACCGAGATCCTGTGGGAGCACGAACGTGCCCAACCGCACCGGGCGGCGCTGGCGCACCGCGTGGGGGGCCAGTTCGTCGACGTCCGCGTCCAGCAGTTCGCCGAACGGGTCCGTCGCCTCGCGGCCGGTCTGATCGGTCTGGGGATCGAGCCGGGGCAGCGCGTGGCGGTGATGTCGCGAACGCGGATCGAGTGGACGCTGCTGGACTACGCGATCTGGAGCGCGGGGGCCGTCACCGTCCCGATCTACGAGACGTCGGCCGCCGAACAGATGGAGTGGATCCTGGGCGACAGCGAGGCGGTCGCGGCGATCTTCGAGAGCGTGGAGTTGCGCTCCCGCTACGACGAGTCCGCAACCCGGTTGCCCGCATGCAAGCACGTGTTCGTGATCGACGACGGCGGGCTCGATGAGCTGTCTGCGCACGGTGCCGAGATCGACGACGAGCAGGTCCTGGGCCGGGCCCGGACGGTCACCATCGAGCATCCCGCCACGATCGTGTACACATCGGGGACCACGGGGAGGCCGAAGGGCTGTGTGCTCACCCACGGCAACCTGGTGTGGGATCTCACCCAGGTCGGGGCCGGCGCCCCCGAGCTGTTCAGAGACGGCCGCTCCACCCTGCTGTTCCTTCCGCTGGCGCACATCTTCGGGCGGATCATCCAGTGTGTCTGCGTCGCAGAACGGGTCAAGATCGGGTACGCCACCGACCCCACCAAGCTCACCGAGGAACTGCCGCTGTTCCAGCCGACGTTCCTGCTGTCGGTGCCACGTGTCTTCGAGAAGCTGTACAACGGCGCGCAGGCCAAGGCGTACGCCGACGGCAAGGGCCGGATCTTCGATGTGGCGTCTCGCGTCGCCATCGACCACTCGCGTGGCACGCAGGTCGGCCGAGTCCCCCTCAAGACCCGAGCGCTGCGCGCCGTCTTCGACAAGCTGGTGTACGGCAAGCTGCGGTTGGCCGTCGGGGGGCGCGTGGAGTACTCCGTCTCCGGCGGTGCGGCGCTCGGCGAGCGGCTCGGGCACTTCTTCAACGGGGCAGGTATCACGGTCCTGGAGGGCTACGGCCTCACAGAGACGTCGGCGGGCGCCACGCTGAACACGCCCCCGCATCTGCGCATCGGCACGGTTGGGCGGCCGCTGCCCGGCTGCACCGTCCGCATCGCCGACGACGGCGAGGTCCTGATCAAGGGAGGGAACGTCTTCTCGGGGTACTGGAACGACGACGAGGCGACCCGCGAAGCGCTCGACGACGAGGGTTTCCTGCACTCGGGCGACATCGGTCAGCTCGACGCCGACGGGTTCCTGCGGATCACCGGACGCAAGAAGGAGATCATCGTCACCGCGGGCGGGAAGAACGTCGCCCCGGCGCTCCTCGAGGACCGGATCCGCGCGCACCGGCTGGTGTCGCAGGCGATGGTGGTGGGCGACGGTCGCCCGTTCATCGCTGCCTTGATCACGCTGGATCCCGAGGAGGTCGGGCGCTGGGCGGAGCAGCACGGCAAGCCGGGTCGGACACCGGCCGAAGTGATCGCCGACCCTGATCTGCGCGCAGAGGTCCAGACTGCGGTCGACCAGGCCAACCGGGCGATGTCGCGGGCGGAATCGATCCGCGCGTTCCGGATCCTCCCCGAGGACTTCACCATCGACGGTGGTGAGCTCACGCCGACCCTGAAGGTGCGGCGAGACGTCGTCACCGAGCGGCACGCAGCCACGATCGAGGAGCTGTACTCGGCGGCGAGCCGCTGAGATTCCACCGCACGAGGCAACCACGTCAACCGATGGCGCTGACGCCCCGGTGCTAGCCTCCCATGGACGTCCTGACGTCGTGGAGGACTCATGCGCGAATACACAACGCCGGGCGAGGTCGCCCTCCCGGACAACGCAACCCTGCTGCACCCGCTGTGGTACCACGCCGACGAGAACCCCGATCGACGTCTGCTGGCCTACCGCGACGGCAACCGGTTCGTCGACGTCACCGCCGCCGAGTTCGCTGACACGGTGCAGCGGCTGGCGAGAGGCCTGATCGGGCTCGGTCTGGAGATCGATGACCGTGTGGCCATCATGTCCAAGACCCGGATCGAGTGGACCTACCTGCAATACGCGGTGATGGCCGCCGGCGGCACGGTCGTCCCGATATACGAGACCGACTCCGCCGACCAGATCGAGTGGATCCTGACCGACAGCGGTGCACGCATCGCGGTGTTCGGTACCCCCGATGACCGCCGGGAGTGGGAGCAGGTCTCGGCCACGGCCCCGCTCAACCACGTCTTCGTGATCGACGAGGAGGGCCTGGACCGGATCGAGGAGTCCGGCACGGACGTCGACGCAGATGAGCTCGACCGGCGAGCGGAGCGGATCGGTCCCGAGTCGATCGCCACGATCATCTACACGTCGGGCACCACGGGGAAACCGAAGGGCTGCGTCACGCTGCACCGCAACCTGCGCTGGGACGCCGTGCAGGCGACGACCGCGCTCGAGGAGCTGTTCGGCCCCGACGACCGGACGCTGCTGTTCCTGCCGCTGGCGCACTCCTTCGCGCAGCTGATCCAGGCCGGCAACGTGGAGGTCGGCGTGCAGATGGCCTACGCCACCGACCCGCAGCAGCTCGCCGAGGAGCTGCCGATGTTCCAGCCGACGTTCCTGCTGGCGGTGCCCCGTATCTTCGAGAAGGTCTACAACGCGGCGGTCTCCCGGGCCAACGAGGAGGGCAAGGGCAAGATCTTCGAGAGAGCGGTGCAGGTCGCGATCGACTACTCGCGGCAGGGCCAGGGCGGCGGTGTGAGCCTCGCGACCAGGATCCAGCACACCGTTTTCGACCGGCTCGCGTACGGCAAGCTCCGGGACCGGATGGGCGGCAAGCTGCGCTATGCGATCTCCGGTGGCGCGGCGCTCGGTGAGCGACTCGGCCACTTCTACAACGGAATCGGGCTCACCATCCTCGAGGGCTACGGCCTCACGGAGACCACTGCGGGGGCGACAACGAACCGCCCGGACGCCCTCAAGATCGGCACGGTCGGGCAGCCGTTCCCCGGCTGCACCGTCCGGGTCGACGATGACGGTGAGGTCCTGATCAAAGGTGGCAACGTCTTCGCCGGGTACTGGAACAACGACGAGGCGACGCAAGAGGCCATCACCGACCAGGGTTTCTTCCGCACCGGCGACCTCGGTGAGCTCGACGACGACGGGTTCCTGCGGGTCACCGGCCGGAAGAAGGAACTGATCGTGACTGCGGGCGGGAAGAACGTCGCCCCGGCGGTCCTCGAGGATCGGCTGCGTTCACACCGGCTGGTCAGCCAGTCGATGGTGGTGGGCGACGGGCGGCCGTTCATCGCGGCGCTGATCACGATCGACCCCGAGGAGTTCCCCCGTTGGGCGGAGCAGCACGGCAAGACGGGGAAGACGGTGGCTGACCTCACCGACGACCGCGAGTTGCGCGCCGAGATCAAGAGTGCGGTTGACCACGCCAACCAGGCGGTGTCGCGCGCCGAGTCGATCCGCGAGTTCCGGATCCTCCCCGAGGACTTCACCATCGACGGTGGTGAGCTGACCCCGACGCTGAAGGTCAAGCGCCGAGTCGTCGCCGACAAGTACGGCCATGTGATCGACGACATCTACCCCGAGGAGTAGACCGCTCAAGCCGGCGGGTCGTACACCGGCTCGCGCGTGTCCCACCACTTGCGGTCCTGCTCCCCGAGTGGGGTAGCCGGAGGGGCGTCCTCGACGTACTCGGCGCGGATCTGGCGCCAGTCGTTGGCCGCCCGCAGACGTCCCAGGACGCTGTTGATCCCGAAGTGGATGCGGTTGAGCAGCAGGTAGTCGGGCGGGAGGTTCAACGGGCGCAGCACCTTGAGGTACTTGCTCCGCGGGTCCGTCGTGGAGCGGATGACCTCGGTTGCGAACTCGGGGGTGAACGTGAACGGCTGTTCGGCCAGGACCGGTCGCATGTACAGCTGCCACCACTCGTACATCAGCTCGGCGTCGACCTCGACGCCGGGGGGGAGGAACCCGGCTTCGCGCAGTCGTCGCACGACCTCGTCGGGGTCGCCTTGCTTCACCGTCCGGTTCATGCGCTGCATGTGTTGGAACCGCTCCCGGCTGAACATCTTCACCGAGCCGTAGTCGAGGAAGGCCACCCGTCCGTCGTCCTCGTACAGGTAGTTGCCTGGGTGCGGATCGCCGTTGAACAGCCGGAAGCGCTCGATGGTGCCGAAGGCGTAGCGGAAGATGATCTCGCCGAACCGTTGCCGCTCCTCGTCGGTGCCCCGGTCGGCGATGTCGTTGAACGATCGACCGCGCACCCGTTCGGTCACCAGCACCCGTCCACGGCACATGTCGGCCACGACCTCGGGGACGTGGACGAACGGATGGCCGTCGTAGCGGTTGGCGAACGCCCGCTGGTAGTTGGCCTCACGCTCGTAATTCAGCTCGTCGCCGACCCGTTCGCGCAGCTCCTCCACGAGGGGCTCCACCTCCAGGTGGGGGGAGATGATCCGCGCCAGCGGCGAGAACGCCTCGGCGTTGCGCAGGTCAGCGCGGACCGCCTCGGCCACGCCCGGGTACTGGACCTTCACGACCACCTCGCGCCCGTCGTCGAGCCGGGCCGCGTGGACCTGGCCGATCGAAGCAGCGGCGATGGGCTCACGGTGCCACTCGGCGAAGATGGCTCTGGCCGGCGCCCCGAACTCCTCGGCGACCACCTGCTCGATCAGCGCGGGATCCATCGGCGGGGCGCTGTCGCGCAGGCTGGCGAGCGCGTCGTGGTAGATCGACCGCACGTCGGGTGGGAGGTCGACGTCGACGAAGGACAGCAGCTGACCGAGCTTCATCGCTGCGCCCTTCATCTCGCCCAGGACGTCGACGAGGATCTCAGCGGTGACCCGGTGGAACTCCTCGGGGTCAGCGTCCCCACCGGTCAGCTGGCGCGCCTTGGCTGCGGCCAGGCCAGCCGCGGACCGCACCCCGGTTCCCGCCAGGCGCGCGCCCCGGCCGACCCGCCCGCCCAGTCCCTCACGTCGCGGCACGGTCGGTTGTTACTCGACGGGGTCAGCGAGCGGGTTGCCCTCCGCCCGGGCGTCTTCCAGGCGCCTGGCGAGCTCCGAGCGACGCTCCTCGGTTAGGCAGTCACAGCCGACATCGTGATCCTTGTAGTGACCGACGTTGGTGCGATGGGTCGGACAAGCGGCCACTTCAAGGCGGGTGATCAGCTGCGTGCGCGCCATGGGGGCTCCTACGGGATGCGCCGGGTGCGAACCTACACCGCGAAACGGAAGCGGATGACGTCACCATCGGCGACCGGGTAGCCCTTGCCTTCGAGTCGGAGCCGCCCCGCATCCCGGACGGCGGACTCCGAGCCGTAGGTCACGTAATCCTCGTACGAGATCACCTCCGCGCGGATGAACCCCCGTTCCATGTCGGAGTGGATCTCGCGCGCGGCGCGCTGGGCGCGGGTCGCGCGGCGGACGGTGACGGCGCGGGCCTCCTTGTCATCTGCGGTGAAGAAGGTCACCAGGCTGAGTAGCCGGTACGCGGCGTGGACCAGTCTCTCCAGACCGCTGCGCTCCAGTCCGAGCGCGCCGAGGTACTCACGCTGCTCGGGCTCGGGTAGTTCGGGGAGCTCCGCCTCGACCTGCGCGCAGACGACGACCACCTCGGCTTCCTGCTCCGCGGCCAACTTCCGGAGCGGCTCGACCAGGGGTCCGCCACCGGGCAAGTCGTCCTCGCCGACGTTCGCCGCGTAGACCACCGCTTTGGCGCTGAGCAGGAACAGATCGCGGACCAGGTCGGCGTGGACAGCGGCGTGCTCGAAGCGGCGTGCAGGCTCTCCCGCTGCCAGGTGGTCACGCAGGCGACCCAGGACTCCCGCCTCGTCGGCTGCTGCCGTGTCCCCGCTGCGCGCCACACGGGTGATGCGTTCCAGACGCTTCTCGACCGTCTCGAGGTCCTTGATGATGAGCTCGGCCTCGACGATGTCGACGTCACCGACGGGGTCGACCGCGCCGGACACGTGCACGACGTCGTCGTCGTCGAAGCAGCGCACGACGTGACAGATCGCGTCGACCTCGCGGATGTGCGCGAGGAACTGGTTGCCCAACCCCTCACCGGTGCTCGCCCCGGCCACGAGCCCCGCGATGTCGACGAACTCGATCGTGGTGGGGACGGTCCGGCTCGAGCCGGCCAGCTCCGCGACGCGGTCGAGGCGTTCGTCGGGAACCGCGACGACCCCCACGTTCGCGTCGATCGTCGCGAACGGGTAGTTCGCCGCGAGCGCCCCCGCACGCGACAGCGCGTTGAACAGCGTCGACTTCCCGACGTTCGGCAGACCAACCAGTCCGACCTGCAGCCCCATGCACGCTCACCTCTGTCTGCGATCAGACGTTCGCTGGCAGCGTACGGGCGGGGTGGTCCGGCCCTGGATCACCGATCGTGCGGCGGGCCGCACGCGGACAGTACCCCGACGGTCGGACAGGACGGGGCGGCGTCGCCGCCCGAGGACGGGTCACAGTGAAGGAGCCAGTTGAGAGGAACCAGGATGTGCTACACCTGCGGCTGCGGAGAGCCCACCAGCGATCACGGCGACGAGCGCAACATCACGGAGCGCGACTTCGAACGAGCAGCCGACGCCATGGACATCTCTCCGGAGCAGGCCCGGCGCAACGCCCTGGGCCTGCTCCGCGAGGTCGAGAGCCAAGGTGCCTGACCCGGCCGGGGCGCCACTCCTCCTTCGTGGTTAGCCGTCGCCGACCGGTGGGCCGGCGGGAGCCGTCTCCAGCAGGCCACGGAGCCGGTCGGACCGGGATGGGTGGCGCAGCTTGGTCAGGGTCTTGGATTCGATCTGGCGGATCCGTTCACGGGTCACGCCGTACTCCGCGCCGACCTCCTCCAGGGTGCGGCAGTTGCCGTCGAGCAGGCCGAACCGCATCAGCACGACACCACGCTCCCGTTCGTTGAGGGTCGACAGCACGGTGTGGAGCAGCTCGCGGGTGAGGACGAAAGCGGCCGAGACCTCGGGGTCGACGGCCTCCTCGTCGGCGACCAGGTGGCCCATGGTGGTGTCGCCGTCCTCGCCCACCGGCGTGTCCAGTGACAGCAGTTCCCGAGTGGCCGAGCGGATGTCGCGGAGCCGTTCGATCGGCATGTCCATCGCCTCGGCGAGCTCCGCCTCCGTGGGGTCGCGTCCCAGCTGCTGAACGAGGTCCAGCTCGGCCCACCGCAACTTGCCCAGGGCCTCGTGGACGTGGACGGGCAACCTCAACACCCGCGACTTGTCCGCCAGGCCTCGTGTGAGCGCCTGGCGGATCCACCAGGTGGCGTACGTGGAGAACTTGTAGCCCTTGGTGTGATCGAATTTCTCGACGGCCCGCATCAGACCGAGGTTGCCCTCCTGGATCAGGTCGAGGAGATCCAGTCCGCGGCCGCGGTAGCGGCGCGCGACGGAGACGACCAGCCGGAGGTTGGCCCGGACCATGTGGTCCTGAGCGCGGCGCCCATCGCGATCGACCTGACGAAGCTGCGCACGCTGACGAGGGGTGAGCGACGCCCCGTTGCCGAGGAAGCGCCGAGCCGCCTGGCCGGCCTGGTCGCGCTTGGCCAGGTCGACCTCTTCCTCGGCGGTGAGCAGCGCCGTCCTGCCGATGGCGTTGAGGTAGTGACGGACGGGGTCGGTCGACGAGCTGATCACGTCGGCGACGGGGCGCTCCGCGTCGTCGGCCTGGTCATCGACGACCTCGAGCCCGAGGTCCTCCACGGCGCGCATCGCCCGGTCGATCCACTCCGAGTCGTCGTTGAGCGGGTCGTAGTGGTCGTGGAGCTCGGACAGCAGGACGTAGCCCCGGCCACGACCCCGCTCGAAGAGCTCACCGAGCCCGGGTTTGTGGGTGACCAGCTCCCGAGCCTCGCGCTGCTCCACCCGCTTGGCTCCTTGTGCGCTCGGAGCCGCGCCCGCATGCGGCTCCGGCCTCCGGCGAGCCGACCACGGTGTCAGGGCGGCTCGGCTGGTGGGAGGCGCAGACGCTACCAGCCGGCGGACGCGACGTCCTGGCAGGCCGGCATCGTGGCGGCGCCGGCCGCGCCCTCCGCTACGGTGCCGCCACATGGGGATCTCCGTGCCGGTCCGGGCGGCCTGACCGTGCGCCTGATCGTCGCGCGGTGTCGCGCCCACTACGACGGCAGGCTGTCGTCCACCCTGTCATCGGCCGTGCGGCTGGTGATGGTCAAGGCGGACGGGTGCGTCGCGATCCACGCCGACGTCGGGGCGTACAAGCCGCTCAACTGGATGAACGCCCCCAACACGATCGTCGATGAAGGCGGCGTCTGGCGGGTGCTGAACCCGCGCGGCGAGACCCTGACGATCGAGTTCGAGGAGGTCCACGAGGATCTCACCGTCGACCTCGACACCGAGCGTGGACTCACCCTGGACGGCGTCGAGCGGCAGCTGCAGGAACTGCTCGCGACGCATCCCGACCACATCGCGGAGGGCTCACGGCTGGTCCGGCGGGAGTTCCCCACCGACCTGGGTCCGGTGGATCTGCTGCTGCGCGACGCGGACGGCCGCGCCGTGGCGGTCGAGGTCAAACGGGTCGGCGAGATCGCCGGCGTCGAGCAGCTCGCCCGTTACCTCGACCGGCTGCAACGCGATCCGCTCCTCGCGCCGGTGCGTGGGGTCCTCGCCGCAACCCAGGTCAAGCCCCAGGCCCGGGTCCTCGCCGACGCGCGCGGGATCGCCTGGGTCGAGATCGACCTCGACGCGCTCCGTGGCCGCGACGACGGGACCCTAAGGCTCTTCGAGTGACGCCCACTCGCCGCTTGCGGGTGGCGTTCTCGATCTACCTCGGCGTCCTGGTCGTGGGGGTAGTCGGGTACCAGGTCCTGGAGGGCATGAACCTCCTCGACGCGCTGTACATGACGGTGATCACGGTCACCACGGTCGGCTTCGCGGAGGTCGCCCCCCTCGACGGACCGGGCAAGGTCTTCACGGTCCTGCTGATCGTCGGTGGGGTGGCGAGCGCCACGTACGCCGCCGTGAGCGCCGCGGAGTTCGTGGTGGAAGGTCACCTGCGGCGGATCATCGAAAGGCGACGCATGGAACGCCGGATCAACGCCATCGACGGTCACGTGATCGTCTGCGGGTACGGGCGGGTTGGACGTCACCTGGTGGCCGAGCTGAGGCGCGAGGGGATGCCGTTCGTGGTCGTCGACAACGACGAGGACAAGATCGCCGAGGTCGCCGAGACGGGCTTCTTGCACGTCGAGGGCGACGCCACCGCCGAGCACGCGCTGCGGGACGCCGGGCTGGAGCGTGCCCGTGCTGTCGTCGCCTGCGTCAACACCGACGCCGACAACGTCCTGATCGCGCTGACCGCGAAGGGCCTGCAGCCGGGATGCACGGTGGTGGGCCGGATCAAGGCCGACGAGAATGAAGCCAAGCTGCGCCGCGCCGGCGCCGACCGGGTGATCGCGCCGTCGACCATCGGAGGGCGGCGCATCGCTCAGCTGCTGACCCGCCCGGTCGTGTCGGACTTCCTCGACGGGATCGGCGCCGGCGGCATCGAGTACACCCTCGAGGAGGTCCCGGTGAGGTCCGGCAGCCCGCTGGACAACCACACGCTGCGCGAGGCGGCGATCCGCGAGACGTACGGCTGCACGGTCCTGGCGGTCCTGCACGCCGAAGACGGCTCGATGGACACCCACCCGTCGGCCGAGTCGGTCCTCCACGACGGTGACGTCCTGGTCGTGATGGGAAGCGAGCAGGAGGTCGCAAGCATGCGTGATCGCTTCCGTCCTCCCTGATGCGTGCCAGCGCGGCGGGATCGCAGCGTCCCCGTCATGGGTTGGGGATCGTGAGGCCCAGCTCGCCGATCAGCTGCTGGGCGGAACGACGCAGGCCGACCACGAACGGGCCGAAGTCCGCGTAGCGGGCGGACGCCTCGTCGTAGCGCATGCGGTACACGATGTGCTTGAGATCGGCCACGTCGTGGGCGAACAGGGTCACGCCCCACTCCCAGTCGTCCAGGCCCGTCGAGCCGGTCACCAGCTGCAGCACCCGACCGGTGTACGCCCGCCCGGACCGGCCGTGCGCGTGCATCAGGCGCATCCGTTCCTCGAACGGCAGCAGGTACCAGTTGTCGTCGCCGATCCGCCGGTGTGACATCGGGTAGAAGCAGGCGACCTCCCAGCGCGGCATCTGCGGGTACAGCTTGTGCCGCTTGTACTCGTCCTGGCGGTCGGCGAAGGCGGCGACGCGCCGCTCGAGCTCGTCGCCGGCGACGCCCTTGGCCGCGAGGTCGTCCCGGTACGACTCAGCGGTTGGCGTGTACTCCGACGTCTCGGTGAGGCTGACGTAGGACCACGGCAGCTGCAGCGCGGGGCCGAACTCGCAGGTGGTGATGGCCGTCTGCAGGCGGCGGAGGACCGACAGGTCAGGCGACAGGGCGAAGACCATGGCGTCGGCCTTGTGGCCCAGCACGGAGAACAGGTGCACCTGCGCCTCGGGGTCGTCGTCGAAGCGCTCGAGGACCCCGGCGAGATCCTTGGCCGCCGTCTCGGGCAGGGTCGCCGCGACCGCCCGGTCGACGCGGACGAACAGGTGCAGGACCCCCCAGCCCTCGGCGGGGCGGATCCGCTGTGGCTGGTCCATCGAGCACCTCCGGGCGCGACGCCAGCCTACCGACGGTCAGCGCGCGTCGACCGCAGCTTGCAGCTCGTGCAGCGTCCGTGAGGACACGGCGGCACGGCCGCCCAACACCCACCCGTGGTCGATGTCGTGGCCGGTCAGCCACTGCCATGTCGCGGGCGACGCGGACGCCGCCGCCGGGTCGGTGAGCAGCAGGCCGGCGCCCCGACCCCCCGCGAACGGGCCGCCCGACAGGGCGTCGGGGAACGCTGCGCCCGAGGCCAGCACCGCGGCGGTCGTGGGCAGTCCCGTGGCGGCGACCGCCCACTCGACCAGCCGTGCGGAGGTCTCGTAGCGGTTGGCGCCGGCGACGCGGGTGACGGTCATCCCCCGGGCCTGCAACTGGGTGACGACCGCGTCGGACACGGCTCTGCCGCCCCCGGCCAGGACCACCTCACGGACGCCGAGCACGGCCAGGGCGTCGGCGGTGGCCGAGGCCAGCTGATCGGGCCAGGTCAGCAGGAGCGGGGCGGCGCTGCGGGCCGCGGGGACCGTCGCGCTCAACGCGTCCGGGAACGTCGCGGCCGACGCGAGGAACGCCCTTCCCGACGGGGCGCCGAGCTCGCGGGCGACGCTCGCGGCTGTTGCGGTCCGGTCGGCGCCGAACACGCGGCGCACCTCGGGCACGCTGCGACGCAGCTCAGCCACCACGCGATCGGACACGACCGCCGGACCGCCGAGCACCAGGGCCCGCTGGGGTCGCAGGCGGCTGAGCGCGCCGGCGGTCGCCGGGTGGACCTGGTCGGTGTCGACCAGCAGCAGCGGGGCGCCGTGCGCCGTGGCCAGGGGCCCGCCGGCGAGCGCGTCGGCGAAGCTGGCGGCGTTGGCGAGCACCACCGTGGCGGCCCCGCCGGGCCAGCCGGCGTCGGCGATCGCAGCGGCCGTGGAGAACCGGTCGGGACCGGCCAGACGGTCGACGTTCGGGGTCGGTGACCACACGACCAGCGACGAGGCGACCGGACGCAGCTGACCGCAGGTGGACGGCGAGGAGCACGGCACGTTCACCGTGCGCTGGTCGGCGACCATCGTGGTCGATCCACCCCCGTCCATCATCACGGCGTCGACCGCGCCCAGCGCTCGGACCAGTTCCGCGGTCTGCTGGGTGGTCAACCCGACGCTGTCGGGTTGACGGCCGTCGACCGTCAGCAGGAGCATCTCGTTGGGCGCGGTGAACGCCACGACCGTGCGCGGGTGCAGAACCTCGTTGTGGTGCTCGTGGGAGAAGCCCTCGGCGTACCAGCTGCTGCTTGGGGTGATGGCCCCGTCCTTGACGATCAGCGGACCGGCGGCCACCGCCTGGTGGGCACCGGCCCACTCGGTTCCCGCCGTGTAGACCTTGACCTCGACGGGTTCGCCGGCATGTGCCTGCAGCGTCGCGGCGTGGGTCCCGGTCGCGGCCACGACCGTGCCACCGGCCGGGATCGGCGCCCCGCCGGACGCGGACGCCGCGGGCATCACCACCTCAGCCTGGGTCAGGGCGCGCAGCTGCAGGTCGGGGAAGACGAACTCGACCGTGCCTGCGGGCGTCGTGGTCGACGGGCCGTAGGCGCGGTTGAACGCGACGACCTCGCTGCCGGTGGGCTGGCGGTTCACCGCGGTGATGTCGACCCGGGTGCCGTCGTAGAAGCGCAGGTACCCCTCGAAGCTCGGCCGGCCGACGTCGTACGGTCGTCGCCAGGTCTCGGCCGGATCGAACAACGCGAACGCCCCCGGCCACGACGCCCCGTTGAGGACGTTCTCCGACAGCACGATCCCGTGTCGAACCAGCAGGCCACAGGGCTCGCCGGGCGGGTCCGTCGTCGGGCAGGCCGGGTTCGAGAAGCTGGCGTTCACGGCGCCGACCGCGTCTTCGCCGAGGCGGCGGGTGGTGCTCAGCACCGTCTCGCGCCCGGGGATCATCCCCTGTCCCAGCTCGGGGACGACACGCACGCGCGGGTGTCCCAGCGCCAGACGCAGCACCTGCACGTTGCTGGGCCCGTGCGCGGTGTGGTGACGGTAGACCTCGCGGACCAGGCCGGGGACCACGTCGAGCCGCTGCACGAGGCCCGCCGCGCTGTCGGCCTCGGCGGGAGCCGGCGCCACCGGCGTGAGCGCCCCCAGCGCGGCGACGGCTGCGGCGGACACGATGCAACGGATCAGGCGGCTCGAGTGGATGGTCGACCCCCGGTCGAGGTCGCAGCATGCTACTGCGGTTCGGCGTCCGCCGGTTCCTCGTCGAGGTCCAAGACCTTCTTGTCGAGGACGGTGCCGTCCTCCTTCAGCTCGTAGAGCAGCGGCACCCCGGTGGGCAGTTCCAGGCCGGGGACCTGCTCCTCGCTCAGCTGGTCGAGCTCCATCACGATCGAGCGGTTGGAGTTGCCGTGCGCCACCACCAGGACGTCCTTGCCCTGACGGATATCGCCGAGGATGGACCGTTCGTAGAACGGCAGGGTCCGTGCGGCGGTGTCCTTCAGCGCCTCACCGTTGGGCGGAGGCACGTCGTAGGAGCGCCGCCACAGGTGCACCTGTTCGGCGCCGTACCGCTCACGCGTCTGGTCCTTGTTCAGCCCCTGGAGATCGCCGTAGTGGCGCTCGTTCAACGCCGGGTCACCGATGACCGGCAGGTCGTCGTAACCGGCCACGTCCATCAGGATGCGGAGCGTTTCGGTGGCGCGCTTGAGGGCCGAGGTGTAGGTGATGTCGAAGGTCAGCCCCCGCTGTTGCATCACCAGTCCGCCCCGCCTGGCTTCCTCCTCACCGAGCGGGGTCAACGGGACGTCCACCCAGCCGGTGAACCGGTTCTCGAGGTTCCACAGCGACTGGCCGTGGCGCACCAGGGCGAGCGTCGGCATCTGGGCTCCCCGCGCGTGACCAGCAAGCGAGGCTACCGCAGGTGCCCGGCGCTCCTGGGACCATCCGGCCGGCTCGGCAGGCCGGTCATTGGATGACCGCCCGCAGCTCGAAGTGCATCCCGTCCGGGGTCGACCAGTGCCCGCCCCACCCGAACCCCCAGCGCTGGAAGATCTCGACGATCCGCCCGTCCATGGTCGGTCTCGCGCCGTACTGGTTGGTGGCGACGTTGAAGTCGACGGCGAGCCCCCAGGCGTGCATCGACAGGGGCTTGTTGGGGTCGAACAGGATGTGGCGGGGAACCCAGCACCCGCCGTACCCGCCGCGGTCGATCAGGTGAGCCAGTCCGCGGGCCTCGACCTCGCGCAGCGCGTTGATCAGCTGGGGCATCATCACGCGGTGGCAGCGGGCGACGCCACCGAAGATCGGCAGGCGGGCGGAGACGATCCACTTGCGGACCCACGCCGGATCGATCGTGATCATCCCGTCGCCGTGATCGATGTAGCTGAACGGCTGGAACTGCTTGGCTCCGACACCCACCAGCCGGGCCCGTTGCTCGGTCGGGGGCTGCACGGGGGAGACGTCTCCACCTCCGATCGCCTCCACCAGCTGCCGGCCGATCGCCTGCGCGGCGGTGTCATCGGACACGGCGATGACGAGGAGGTTGGCGGCGGCCGCGCCCAGCTGCGCACCGACCTGCCAAGACACCAGCGCGTCGGCCAGTGGAGGCGCCCCGTTGGACGCGAACGCACCGACGCGCAGCACGAGCGTCTCGCCGGATGGCCCGTACACCGTGGCGTCGCCGCCCAGTGGGAGCTGCAGGTGGTGAGCGATGTCGTGCCGGACGACCAGCTCCCCCTCGGTGAGGCGCTCCCAGACCCCTTTGGTCTGTGCCGTGGACGATGGGGTGAGCGGTCGGAAAGCCACCGGGTCGACCACCAGGATCTTCACCTGCTGCGCGCTCCCCAGCGCCTGGATGCCGCCGTCGAGCTCGACCGCGCCGGCCAGGTGGCGGATGCCGGGGACGTTCAGTGCGGTCACCAGCCCGTCGGGCTGGACGGGCTCGGCCGGGCGGACCAGCAGCTGGGGCTGGACCGGCTCGACGGTGTCCGCGACCGGTGGCTGCGGCGCGTCCGGCTCGGGGGCCGCGGCTGTCGTGCCCTGCTGCTGTGCGGCCGGGTCGGAAGGTTCGACGCCACCGGGGCCGACGGGGGCGAACTCGGCCTGCGGTGGTGCCACCGCGGTGGTCTGGGCGGCGACACGTTCCCCGGTGTCGGTCCCGAGAGGGGACACCAGCAGCGGCAGCACGAAAACCAGGGCCGCCGCAGTCCGCCACCGGGGGCTGTTGACCAGCCGCAGCCCCGAGCGTCTCAGGCGCGTCCACACGGTCGACGCTCTCCGATCCGGTTCGCTCGGCCCCTGAAGCAACCTGGCGGGTAAGCGCGTGGTAGAGCCTACGCCAGCGGCGCGGCCGCCGTCTGCGCTGTCGTGCCGCCTTCGTGACACGCCGCTCTCCTCGCGGTGCGCTGATCCTCCGCCCGGCCGGTCGCGGATCATGGCCCGACGTGGACCGGGCTTGGCCGCACGGTGCCGTGGCGGATCCCGCCGTGCGTGAGCGTCGGCGTCGTCAGCGGTGACAGCCGGTGGGCGGTGAGCTCACTCGACGGGAACGTCAGGCGGAAGTCGCCGTCGGAGGTGGGATCGGCCACGAGCGCCTCGGCGACCATGGAGTTGTACTGCCAGGCGGTGAACTCCAGGGTGCTGGCGTTGAGGACGACCTCCTGTCCCCAGTCGCTGCACCAGCGCCGGACGCCGGGGATGCGCGACGCGCGGGGGGTCCACGAGTCCGCGGCCACACCGTTCCCGCTGGCAACCCACACTCCCCGGTCGGTGTGCAGCGCCAGGGTCTGGGTCCCGGCCGTGTGACCGGGCGTGTACAGCAGCGCGACGCCGGGTCCCAGGCGGACGTCGCCGTCGACGAACAGCAGCGACTCCGGGGGAAGGTCCTCGTAGGCCCACGGCTGGTACCAGGGCACCTGCAGCGGGTGCAGGTGGAGGATCGTCTCCCACTCGCGCACCTGGGTGATCATGCGGGCGTTGGGCAGCCACCCAGCCAGCGACTCGTCGGCCGCACCCAGGTCCGGGGCGGGGCGGGTTGTCCCAAGCAGCCGACGCACGTCCTGACCGTGGAGGTGGTCGAAGCCGACGTAGTCGACATCAGCCGGGTCGATCCCGAGCACGCGCAGGTGACCCAGCACGGTGCCGTGTACCCGGGTCAGGAACCGGTGAGGAACGACCGAGCGCTGTTTGAGGTCGGCCAAGTACGGCGTGTGCTCGCCACGTTCGTGGTCGGAGGGCTCCCACAGCAGCGTGCGGCGGCGCTGTTGGGGATCGGTCCACTGCACGACCAGCATGCGGTTCGTGATCCACACGAACGGGGCGGGGCTGGCCGCGGCCCGCCACAGAGCGAACCGTGTGGGGTACGGGAAGGTGATCAGATCGCAGGTGGTGACGGCGTCGGGGCGTCCGCTGGTGAAGATCGCGTCGCGGACATCGACGGCGGCCTCGCGGATGGCGGTGAGTTCCGCGCCTGGCGGAACGCCACGGAGCGCCTGACCCGGCCGGACGCCGCGAGCCTCCATGAACGGTCGCAGCTCGGGGAACTCCTCGCTGGCGACCGCGTCGAGCACAGGTGGCCTCCTCACGGCCGCACGGCCGGCTGGGGTCCAGACCGCCTCACACGCCGGAACGTGCACCCGGTACCAACGATCGGACGCCGTCGCGGTCACGCGCCAACAGCCCCGCACTGTGTGACAGGCAGTTTCGCGAGATCCGCTCGGGGCAGGGGCCGGAGCCGTACCATCCTGCACATGCTCGTGCGACGCAGGAGGCTCCGCTCGGCGCGGCGAGGTCGCCGCGCGTCCCACGATGACGGTCCCCGACCACCCGCGATGCGCCTCGGTGAGGTCCTCGGCATCGAGGTCGCCGCCGACCGGTCGTGGTTGGCCATCGCGTCGGTCCTGCTCGTGGCGTTCGCGGTGGTCTTCCGCGGATGGTTGGAGCCCGCTCCGGCCGCCGTGGCCACGTTCGCGGTGACCGGCGCGGTCCTCGCCAGCATCGTGATGCACGAGCTCGCCCACGCGCTGGTCGCGCGTCGGCTGGGCATGGAGGTCGTCGGCATCACCCTGTTCGTGTTCGGTGGGATCGCGCACCTGCGCGATCACCCGTCCAGGGCGGACCACGCGTTCGCGGTCGCGCTCGCAGGTCCCCTGGCCAACCTCCTGGTCGGTGGCCTGCTGATCGCCGCGCCCGACCTCCTGTCGGTGGCCGACCCGCTGACCGTCACCATCCTGACGTACCTCGGGGTGTTCAACGCCGCGGTGGGGTTGTTCAACCTCCTACCGGGCCATCCCCTCGACGGCGGCGTGCTCGTGCGATCGGCGGTGTGGGCCCGCACCGGCGATCCCGAACGAGGCCGGCGTGCGGCGCGGCGCTGCGGGCTGGGGCTCGGCGTCGTGACGATCGCTGCGGGGGTGTCCCTGGCGGTCGCCGTGAGCGTGCCCGACGGCCTGTACCTCGCGGCGGTCGGAGGGTTCCTGCTGCATGCGGCACGGCAGGCCGCACGTCTGCATGCGGAACCGGACAGCGATACGGTCCCGGCCGAGACGTAGGCGCCCGGGTTCACCGTCCCCGACGGCCGCCGCTCAGGGAGAACAACCATGCGCGTCCGTCTGCGCAACCCTGACCGAGAGGTCGAGCTGGAGGGCCCGCGCACCGTGCGGCAGGTCCTCACCGAGTTGGACATCGACCCCCACACCGTCCTGGTCATCCGCGACGGCGAGCTCGTCACCGACCGGATGGCGATCGCCGACGAGGACGAGATCGAGATCCGTCCGGTGATGTCGGGTGGGGCCGGCGACCCGCGCTGCGTGGTCTGCCGCGTCCCGGCGGTGATCGAGGAGCCGCGCCACCGCTCGGCGTGGTGCGGCGCTCACTTCGTGGACCACGTGCACAACCAGATCCGCAAAGCCATCGACCGCAACGCGATGTTCAGCTACCGGGACCGCATCCTGGTGGCGGTCTCCGGCGGGAAGGACAGCCTGGCGCTGTGGGACGCCCTGGTGACCATGGGCTACCGCGCGGACGGGCTCTACGTCGGGCTGGGGATCGGTGGGTACAGCACCCGCTCCGGTCGGATCTGTCGCGATTTCGCCGCGGCGCGCGACGTCACCCTGGTCGAGGTCGACCTGGCCGACGCCTACGGCTACGCCGTCCCGCACGCCTCCCAGGTCGCGGACCGTGCGACGTGTGGGGTGTGCGGGTTGTCGAAGCGGTACGTGTTCAACCGCGAAGCCGTGCGGGGCAACTACGACGTCGTCGTCACCGGCCACAACCTCGACGACGAGGCGGCGACCCTGCTGGGGAACGTCCTGCGCTGGCAGGGTGGCTTCCTGGCGCGGCAGCGCCCCGTCCTGCCCGCGACGGGTGCGAACCAGCCGCGCAGGTGCAAGCCCCTGTACCGCCTGTCGGAGCGGGAGATGGCCGCCTACTGCGTCGTCCGCGGCATCGAGTACGTCGTCGAGGAGTGCCCCCTAGTCGCCGGGAACACCGGCATGGAGCTCAAGGAGGCCCTCAACGTGGTGGAGCGGCACGCCCCGGGGACCAAGGCGCGGTTCCTGTTCGGTTTCCTGGAGAAGCACGCCGACAAATGGGACACCGCGGAACTCCACGACCAGGCGGGCGTCGCGCTCACCGCCTGCACCGCCTGCGGCATGCCGACCTCGTCGCGTGACGGTGCCCACGTCCCCGTGTGCGCCTTCTGCCGCCAGCGCGACCGGATCGTGGCGCGGTTGCCCGCCCGACAGGCGTGAGCGCCCGGCTGCCGGGCGCCGACGCCCCACTCCAGGCCGGGGAGCGGGTCATCCTCCGCGACCGCAAGGAGCGCCGTTACCTGGTCGTCCTGGAGGTCGGCGGCGAGTGGCACAGTCACGCGGGGGTGCTGCGTCACGACGACCTGATCGGACGCCCGGAGGGCAGCGCCGCACGTACCTCCAAGAACATGGCCGTGGTGGCGTTCCGCCCAACGCTGGAGGACTTCACCCTCAAGATGCCGCGCGGCGCGCAGGTGGTGTACCGCAAGGACCAGGCGATGATCGTGGCGCTCGGCGACGTCCGCCCGGGCTGCACGGTCGTGGAGGCCGGCGCCGGGTCGGGCGCGTTGAGCCTGGCGCTGCTGGCGGCCGTGGGCCGCGAGGGGCGCGTGATCTCCTACGAGCGGCGCGCCGACCATCTGGCGTACGCCCGCCGCAACGTCGAGAACTTCCTCGGCGGTCCGCCGCCGAACTGGGAACTGCACGCGGGCGATCTCGCCGACGCGCTCCCCGGACTGTCCTGCCACCGACTGGTCCTCGACGTGCTCGAACCATGGGAGCTCGTGGCGGGGGCGGCCCGGGCGATCCGTCCGGGCGGGATCCTGATCGCCTACACCCCCACCGTCACGCAAGTGATGCGGCTGGTGGAGACGCTGCAGGCAGACGGAGGCTTCGGGTTGGTGCGGTCGTCCGAGACGCTGCACCGGACCTGGACGGTGTCGGGCCTGGCAGTGCGCCCCGACCACCGCATGGTGGCGCACACGGCGTTCCTCACCACGGCACGGCGGATCGAGACGCTCGAACCCGCCTGATGGCAGCCGTTCGACTCATCGGCAGCCCGACCGTATCCACCTATACTCGACCCCGACGAGCGCTGTCCGGCCCCAAAGGGAGGCCCCGTGACCGAGCGTCACTCCGACCGCCATCCTGATGACGTCCGCCGCCGCGCCGAGCACCAGCCAGAGGTGTTCGTCGGCAGCATCGACGATCACGACGAGCTGCAGGCTGAGCTGAAGTACCTGCGCGAAGAGGTGGAGCTGCTGCGGCGCCGCCTCGAGGCGAGCCCCAACCGCATCCGCCTCCTCGAGGAGCGGGTCCTGGAGACCAAGGGCCAGCTGCAGGGCGCCCTCAACCAGAACGCCAAGCTCGCCGAGACCCTCCGCGCCGCACGGGAGCAGCTGGCCACTCTCCGCGAGGAGGTCGAGCGCCTCTCCAGCGCCCCGCAGAGCTACGCGTCGTTCTTCCGGCCCTACGACGACGGGACGGCCGACGTCTCGTCGCAGGGCCGCAAGCTCCGGGTCAACGTCGGACCTGACGTGGACGTTGACGAGCTCAGCCCCGGTCAGGAGGTCCTGCTCAACGAGGCGCTGAACATCGTCGGTTCCAGCCGGTACGAGGATGCCGGCGAGGTGATGATCGTCACCGAGCTTCTGGGCAAGGGCCGTGCGCTGGTGATGGGCCGTGGCGACGAGGAGCTCGTGGTCCGCCTGGCCGACCCGCTCCTCGATCAGCCGCTCAAGGCTGGCGACTCGGTCCTGGTGGACTCCCGCGCCAACTACGCGTTGGAGATCGTGCCCAAGGCCGACGTCGAGCAGCTGGTGCTCGAAGAGGTCCCCGACATCACCTACGACCGGATCGGGGGCCTGGCCGAGCAGGTCGAACAGATCCGCGACGCCGTCGAACTGCCGTACCTGCACGCGGACCTGTTCGCCGAACATGAGCTCAAGCCGCCCAAGGGCATCCTGCTGTACGGCCCGCCCGGATGCGGCAAGACGCTGATCGCCAAGGCGGTCGCCAACGCTCTCGCCAAGCGGGTGGCGGAGAAGACGGGGAAGTCCGACGCGCGGAGCTACTTCCTCAACGTCAAGGGCCCCGAGCTGCTCAACAAGTACGTCGGTGAGACCGAGCGGCAGATCCGACTAATCTTCCAGCGCGCTCGCGAGAAGTCCGCTGAGGGCTACCCGGTGATCGTGTTCTTCGACGAGATGGACTCGCTGTTCCGCACCCGCGGGTCGGGTGTCTCCTCGGACGTGGAGAACACCATCGTCCCGCAGCTGCTTGCGGAGATCGACGGGGTGGAGTCGCTGAAGGACGTCGTCGTGATCGGCGCGTCCAACCGTGAGGACATGATCGACCCGGCGATTCTGCGCCCCGGCCGCCTCGACGTGAAGATCAAGATCGAACGGCCAGACAAGGACGCCGCCCGCGAGATCTTCCGCATCTACCTCCACGCGGGGCTCCCGCTCGACCAGGCCGAGGTCGATGGCCACGGAGGCGATCGCGCCGCGGTGATCGAGGCGATGATCGACCGCACCGTGGAGAAGATGTACGCCGAGGACGAGGACAACCGCTTCCTGGAGGTGACCTACGCCAACGGGGAGAAGGAGATCCTGTACTTCAAGGACTTCAACTCCGGAGCGATGGTGCAGAACGTGGTCGACCGTGCCAAGAAGTATGCGATCAAGCGCTTGATCGCGTCCACGGAACGTGGGTTGCGCACCGACGACCTGGTCCGGGCCATCCGCGACGAGTGGCGCGAGAACGAGGACCTGCCCAACACCACCAACCCGGACGACTGGGCGCGCATCTCGGGCAAGAAGGGCGAACGGATCGTCTACGTGCGCACGCTCGTGAGTGGTGCCGAGGACAGCGGGAAGGCGATCGAGAACGTCAACGCGGGCCAGTACCTGTAAGGGTCCCACCCGCGGCAAGTACCTGTAAGGGTCCCACCGCCTCCGTGGCCCGTCTTGGCAAGCCCAAGACGGCCACTCCGGTTTCACGCCCGGTCAGGCCCAGACACCTCGGTCAGCAGCCTTGGATCGCGTCCCGGCCTACCCTTAGCGACGACGGCCACGCACGACCGAAGGGTGTTCGGTGGTCCTTCCCAAGTACATCGGCACGGAGACCGAGTTCGGGATCACCGTGCAGGGTCAGCCCGACGTCAACCCGGTGCTCGCCTCGTCGCTGGTCGTGTCGTCCTACCAGCCGACCGCCCGCCACCAGGTCAAGTGGGACCACTCGGAGGAGCACCCGCTCCGCGACGCGCGCGGCTACGAGGAACCGTCGTCGCAGGAGCCACCCAGCGACGAGGACCTGGGGCTGGCGAACACCGTGCTGACCAACGGGGCGCGCTTCTACGTCGATCACGCCCACCCAGAGTACTCCAGCCCCGAGTGCAGCAACCCCCGCGACCTCGTGATCTGGGACAAGGCCGGGGAGCGCATCCTCGAGGTCGCCGCGCAGCACGCAGCGAACGCGCTCGCCGGCGGCCGAGTCCTGATCCACAAGAACAACACCGACGGCAAGGGCGCTGCCTACGGGACCCACGAGAACTACCTGGTCGACCGGGCCGTCCCGTTCCCCACACTGGTCAGACAGCTGATCCCCGTCTTCGTGTCGCGCCTGCTGTACGTGGGGGCGGGGCGTATCGGGAACGAGTTCGACGACCCGGACGTGGACTACCAGCTGTCCCAGCGGGCCGACTTCTTCGAGGTCGAGGTCGGGCTGGAGACGACGCTCAAGCGGCCGATCATCAACACCCGCGACGAGCCTCACGCCGATCCGGAGCGCTACCGACGTCTGCACGTCATCAACGGCGACGCCAACCTGTGTGAGGTCGCGACGTTCCTGAAGCTTGGGACCACCGCGATCATCCTGTCGATGATCGAGGATGGTGCGGCACCCGACCCACCGGAGCTGGCGAAGCCGGTGGCTGCCTTCCACGCGATCAGCCATGACCTGACCGGCCGTGGGACCGTCATGCTCAAGGACGGGCGGCAGGTCACCGCTCTCGACCTGCAATGGCGGTACCTGGAGGCGGCCAAGCGGTACTGCAAGGACCTCGACCTCGACCCGGTCCACGCCGAGGTGCTGCAACGCTGGGAGTCGGTCCTGACCACGGCCGAGGAGGACCCGCGACGGCTAGCCGGTCAGGTCGACTGGGCAACGAAGCTGCAGCTGCTCGACCAGTACCGCCAGCGGCACGGCCTGGATTGGCGCGACGACCGTATGAAGATGGTGGACCTGCAGTACCACGATGTTCGGCGGGACAAGGGCCTCTACCACCGCCTCGCGGAGCGCGGCAAGGTCGAACGGCTGGTCGCCGAGAGCGAGATCGAACGGGCGGTGTGGCACCCGCCGGCCGACACCCGCGCGTACTTCCGCGGCCGCTGCCTGGAGAAGTTCCGCAACCACATCGTCGCTGCCGGCTGGGACGCGCTGATCTTCGACGTGGGCCGTGACGCCCTGCAACGGGTGCCGATGATGGACCCGGGGAAGGGCACCGCTGCCCACGTCGGCGACGTCCTGGACGCAGCTGAGACGGCCGAGGACCTGCTGGCGTCCCTGACCGGCTGAAGCGTGGGTACCCTCCGCACGACGACCAGGAGGGACAGCGTGAGCGACGGGGGACGTACCCAGAGGCGAGCCCGGACCCGGGAGGCCGACGACGAGCAGTCGACCCAGACGGCCGAGTCGACCTCCGAGGACGTGATCGAGGACGTCGACGAGCTCCTCGACGAGATCGACGAGGTCCTCGAGGAGAACGCCGAGGAGTTCGTCAAGAACTACGTCCAGAAGGGCGGCCAGTAGCTCCGACTCGCCGTGACCGCGTCCCGGCGGTCACGGAGCAATGGCACCTGCAGCCACGTCGGTTGGCCGAGCGGTGCGGCGATGCGCCGTGACAAAGACCGCAGGCGAGCGACGCCGCGGTGGCGCGGCATCCTCCGCGCCCACACGCTGGGCGAGCCAGATGCCGGGGACGGTGAGCAGCACCCCGACGACGGCCTCCATCGCGACCTGCTCGCCGCGCGCGAACCAGCCCAACGCCAACCCGACGGCAGGGGAGAGGTAGCTCACCATGGCGGCGTTGCTGGCACCAACACGCTGGATGAGCCGGTAGTAGAGGATGAATCCGCCGGAGGTGCTGACGCAGGCCAGCAGCAACCACGCGATCCACACGCTCGCCGGCGCCGCCAGCGACGGCTCCACCTCGATGCGGACCGCCAGCGGCAGCGCGACCACGGCCGCGGCGGTGAGTTGGCCGGCCACGCTCACAGCGGGGTCGAGCCGGTGGAGGTAGCGACGGGTGTACACGCCGCCGGCGGAGAACAGGACGACGCTGGCCAGGATCATGGCGACGCTGCCGAGCCGGCCGGACGCCGTGGCCGAGCCCGAAACGACCAGCACGATGCCGGCGAACGCGAGCAGCATCCCGCCGGCGCGCCGGGCCGTCACCCGCTCCAAGCCGACGGCCGCGGCGATCGCGAGGGTCATGGCGGGCGTGGGCGCGCCGAGCAGGGTGGCCAGGCCCGAGGGGATCTCGTCGCCGGCGGCTGCGAGCAGCGTCCACGGCACCGCCATCGCGCCGGCTCCGACCACGGCCAGGTGCAGCCAGGTCCTCGGTGCGCGCGGCAGGCGCTCTCGGCGCAGCGCCACCACGATGGCGGCCACCGTCAGGCCGCCGAGCGCCCGGCCCGCGACCAGCCAGAGCGGCGCGACGTGGTCGACGACGACGCGCACGAACAGTGCAGAACAGCCCCAGATCGAGCCGAGCAGGAGCAGCAGCAGCCCGTCGGACAGCCGGAACGACGAGCGTGAGGCGGTGGGCATGGCAAGAGGCCTGTCACGAGTACGCCTCAGGAATCGGCACGCCGGCGGCCGACTGTAGGGACCGGCCGCAAGCGGGCCCCCACGCGGAGACGCCAGGCCGGTGCTGAACGCCCCGAGCACGGCGGGCGACGCCGCGACCTCGGCGTCGAGGCTCGCCCAACCGCATGCCAGGGTCGTCGCCGCCGGTCAGGACGGCGACGTGAGCTCCGGGAACATCGGGAAACGCTTGAGGTTGCGGGTCCACAGGGCTGCGTCCAGGATCCCGCCGTGGCCGCGACGACGCAGTCGACCGGGTCGACGCCAGGGTGGACGGGAGGTAGCGGTTCGCCATCTGCCCGGCCTGTTCGGTGATGGTGTCATCCACGGGAATCCAGTCAGGACCTCCAGGAGCCGACGAGTCGCTGGTTCTTGGCCCGATCGCGTCCCGGGCGAGCACCTCCCCTTGGTGACGATTGAGGCCGCCAGTCGCTCCCCATCGTCCGCCGCCATCCTCAGCGCCTGCCGCGCGTCTGGATTGCCGCGCAGATGGTCGCCGCTGGTTGAACCGACCGGCAGACGCCCGGTGAATGGTTGGCTGACGACCCGGAAGCGGCCGAGTCGCTGATCGGCGCCACGGACAAGACCCCACGGGACACCGCGCTGTCGTACGTGGCCACCGCCCGGGTGGCGCTGCGGGCCTACGAGACCCCTGCAGCGGTGACGTCCACGACGTTGCTGCCCCAGGTCGATCGCGATGCGCTGCCCGACAGCTGCCGCCACGCCGAGGTCGCGCTGTCCGGCATCAGCGACCGGAGGATGCTCGAGTACCTGTCGGGGCTGCTCGGCGACGAACAGATCCGGCAACGGTCCACCTCGGGACGGGCCTCGCAGCTGTCGGAGTCCGAAACGTGGCGGCCGCTGGCCACGGTCGACGAGCTGCGGTGGCTCCCCCCGGACCGGGCCGTGCTCGTACACACATCGACTTGACCCGCCCGGATCCATCTGCGCCCCTACGACCGGCAGCGTCACTGGCGACACCTGGCCGACGGAATGGCAGCCGGCCGCGTCGTCCGACTGAAGCGCCGGCAAAAGAGTGCGGTCAGAGTTTGAGCTGGCCGCGAATCGACAGGATGGCCAGGCCGAGGGGCACCGGGCCCACCCACATCCAGAAGGCGTTCCTATGGACCCTGACCGACGCCAGGCTCGACGGGGCGCAACCTGACCGGAGTCTCAACCGCGGACCTGACCGGCGTCGAGAAGCTCGAGCAACCTCACAGTAGATTCGGGTGGATATGAACCCCTTCTCGCACCCAGCCATAGCCGCAGCGATCGGCGAACTCGGCGGTGACCACGAGCCGGTCATCGCCGCTGACCGCGGTGATGCGATCGCGGTCGTCCTCGTGAACGACGACAACAAGCGCACCGTGATCGTCGAACGGGAAGGTGGCCAGTGGCCGCTCCCGAAGCTGGTTGGCGGTATCGGACGGCGCGTTGCGGTCAGACAGCCGACCACGGTCCCCCATGAACCCTCCGGTGAGCTCACCTGGAAGGCTTCAGGCCGGACACGCGCCGACGGCAGTCCGCCAGAGGTGGTGTGGTGGGCGCTCAGCGGGACGCCGCGGAAGATGTCGATGCCGTCCACGTCGAGTCGGCGCGAGATCAGGTAAAGGTGGAGGTGCGCGAGGACGGCTGGTTCCTGGCGCTGCTGCGGGGACCTCGACGTTGTCAGGCAACGGTCAAGGTGCAAAGCCATGACGGCACGTGGCGACCCATCAGCCTGTAGGTGTCGGGTTGCTTCGCCGCCGTCCAGACGTTCCGATCCTCTTCGGGGCCCACACCGCCGAGCGGGCCGATCGCAGGAGGGCAGCGAACCGTGAGCGGTCGCCTGCTGAGGTCGCGAACTCGCCGAGTCACTCCGCGTCGCGCGACACACCGTTCACGGTGGCGCGACCACCCTGCGCGCGGTGGCTTTACCGGCGCCGGTCCCGTCGGCGCAGGGTGAGCACCAACACCGCCAAGCCGACTGCGCCCGCCCCCCCGGCGCTGACCGCGATCAGCGGCCGCCCCGCCGATGCGGTCGGCTGCGATGTGGTGGCTGGTGGCTGCACAGCGTCGTCGTCACGGGCTGGCTGGTCCGGGACGGCCGGTGAGTCGCCAGGAGGGTCGACCGCGTCCGGGCGCGGCGGGGCCAGCATCGCCACCATGATCCCCATCACGTCCTGCCAGGTGCGGCTGCTGTCGTAGACCGCGGTCAGGCGGAGCACATCGCCCGACTCCACCGGGACGCCGTCGGGATCCGCGAACGTCGTCATGCCCGTCAGCTGCCACGGTGGGCCGGGCGTGCTGTGGATCGCGTCGGACGTGAACAGCTGCGCCGCGGCCGTGGCGTTGTCCAGCCGCAGCTGCAGCCCGCCGTCGTGCAGGTGACCGCCAGCGAACACGAACCGACCGCTGATCGGCATCTGGTAGGTCCAGACCTCCTCGTGCACCCCGCCCCCGCCGCTGCCAGCCTCGACGGTGAACACGGGGTGGGCGCTGCAGTTGCGCACGTCGAGCCACACGGGCCGGACGGGAACGATGTCGTCTGCGGCGTCGACCTCGGCGACGTAGCCGAGGTCGAGCTGGATGAACGCCTCCGGGTGACCGGCCAAGCCGTCGAGCATCGCGACGAGCACCCAGCCGGGCACGTCGGTGTCTGCCTGCTGCGCCGGGCTGACCCAGTGGTAGCCGTACCCGTCGGGGAGGGCAGCCTCGGTGCGCTCGCTTCCCGTGGCGAAGAAACGTTCGTAGTTGGGCGCGGTCCCTCCGTAGGTCTCGCAGGTGAGGTCGCCCCGGTGGGAGTTGAGCCAGACCGCGTGGTGCAGGTGCACCGCGTGGTGGTGCACTTCTCGACCCTCGGCGTCGACCAACGTCGCGCGAGCCGAGGTGACGTACCCGGCTTCGGGCGGGGCGGCCACGCCGCTGAGCAGGTCGACGCGTTCGCCAGACGGCACCGGGATCGGCCCGGCCACGCAGCGGTACCCGTCAGCGGTCGCATCGCACCACGACGGCACGTCCCCCGATCGGGCGACCGCTTCCGCTCGCGGAGCGCCCGCAGCCACGAGGAGCGTCGCCGCTGCGGCGACCGCGGCGATCCGGGCGACGATCGACCGCCGTCGGATCGGGCCGACGGCTGCACGCGGCCGCTGCATCGCCAGGGTCCGTCCATCACACGGCGGCCCGTCGCGAGCCGGTTCGGCCGGATCGTAGAGCAGCACGCCTGACCCGGTGTCCTACTATCCATAGCGCTGCAGCGGCCCGACGACGTAGGAGTGGCGATGCGAAGGAGCGTCCCGACGCATCCGACCACGGTGGTTCGCCGTTGACGCCCGACCAACCACGCGCCGGCCTGTGGGGCGAGCTCCGGCTGCCGACGCCGTTCGACCCCGACGGGTCGTCGTTCTTCGAGGTGATGCGGCGGCGGGCGCCCGACGCGATGCCCGGGATGCTGCGTGGTTCCGACAGCGGGGACGCACGCGACGTACTCGGCGAGCTCACCGCCGAAGGCACAACCGTCCTGGCGTTGACCTACCGCGACGGCGTCGTGGTGGCCGGCGACCGTCGCGCCACCGCCGGGCATCTGATCTCCAAGAAGGACGTGCGCAAGGTCTTCCCCGCCGACCGGTTGAGCGCCATCGCGATCAGCGGGGCGGCGGGCTTCGCAATGGAGCTCGCCAAGGTCTTCGCCACCGAGCTCGAGCACTACGAGAAGGTCGAGGGAGACACGCTGTCGCTGGAAGGCAAGGCCAACCGGCTGGCGCACATGGTCCGCGCCCATCTCCCGTTCGCGATGCAGGGCCTGGTGGTGGTCCCGCTGTTCGCCGGAGTGGAGGCGGCGGACACCCACGGTCGGATCTTCGAGTACGACCCGGTCGGGGGCCGCTACCTGTCGGCCGACTACGCCGCCACGGGATCAGGTGGGCGCGACGCCCGTGGGGCCCTGAAACGTGACCACGATCCTGACGCGCCGCAGGAGCACGCTGTCCGCTTGGCGGTCAGCGCCCTGTTCGACGCCGCGGAGGAGGACAGCGCCACCGGCGGGCCCGACCTGATCCGGCGCATCTACCCGATCGTGGCCGTGATCGACGGTGACGGGTACCGGGAGATGAGCGAGGAGTCGGTCGGCCAGCACGTCGAGGACGTGGTCGCGTCGCGCGAGGAACGCACGATCGCGGACATACCGCCGCAGCGGTGACCGTGCCGGCAGCCTGACGGGAGACACCACCGTGGCGATGCCCTTCTACGTCTCGCCCGAGCAGATGATGAAGGACCGGGCCGAGTACGCCCGCAAGGGCATCGCCCGGGGGCGGGCACTGGTGGCCATGGAGTACGACGACGGCGTGGTGTTCGTCAGCGAGAACCCGTCGCGGTCGCTGTACAAGACCTCGGAGATCTACGACCGGATCGCGTTCGCGGCGGTCGGAAAGTACAACGAGTTCGAGGCGCTGCGGGTCTCGGGCATCCGCCTCGCCGACGCCAAGGGGTACCAGTACGGCCGGGAGGACGTCACCGTCAAGTCGCTGGCCAACGCCTACAGCCAGGCGCTCGGTGCGATCTTCATGGGGGAGGGCAAGCCCTTCGAGGTGGAGATGCTGATCGCCGAGGTCAGCGGCGAGGACGGGGCGGAGCTGTACCACATCCTCTACGACGGGTCGATCGTCGACGAACACCGCTACGTGGCGATCGGCGGGGAGTCCGAGGAGCTGGCCCGCGCCCTGGAGTCCCGCTACCGGGACGGCTCGTCACTCGACGACGCCGTCCGGCTGGCCGTGTCGGTCCTCGGACCCGACCGCGAGATCGCGCCCGGCGACCTGGAGGTGTCGGGGCTGTCGCGTGAGCGTGAGCGGCGCAAGTTCTTCCGGCTCGACGACCAGGACATCGCCAGGATCCACAGCGAGGGGGCGTGACCGTCACCGACCGCTGGTCGCTGCACGCCAGCTTGATCGCCGTGGCCGCCGTCGTGATCGGCGTCACCGCGGGAGCCGTGGCGGTGGAGCGTTCTCGGGTGCTGGCTCCCGACCGCCCCGCCACGGCCCCGTCCACACCGGCCCCAGCCGGCACCTTCGATCGCCTCGACGGGCAGCTGCAGCGGGTGGCACGCATCGTGTCGGAGGTCCGCGGGCTGGACTTCGAACAGGTCCCGCGACCGACCTACCTCACACCCGACCAGCTCGCGGCGCGCGCACGGGCGCTGGTCGACGAGTACACGGAGGAGGAAGCCGAGGCCGACCGGCGGATCCTGGTCGCTTTGAGGGCGATCCCGCCGGGGACGGACCTGCGTGAGATGCTCGCGACCGCCCTCGGGGAGCAGGTGGCGGGCTTCTACGACAAGCGCACCCGCGACCTGGTCGTCCGGGCCGGCCACGGGGAGCAGCTCGGTCCGCTGGACGAGGTCACCCTGGCCCACGAGCTCGAGCACGCCCTGGTCGACCAGGTCCTGGGGCTGCCGTTCTCCGACCGTGATCCGGGCCCCGGCGAGGAGGACGCGGCCTTCGCGGCCAGCGCGCTGGTGGAGGGCGACGCCACCCTGACCATGATCCGGTACGCCGAGCGTGCACTGACGCCCGAGCAGCACGTGGAGCTGCTGGCCGAACAGGCACGGCTCGCCGCCGAGATCGGCGACCTGACCGACCTTCCCCACATCGTGCAACGGTCGCTGTCGTTCCCGTACGAGGAGGGGCTCGCGTTCGTCGTGCACCTGTGGGACATCGACGGGTTCGCGGCCGTGAACGGCGCGTACCGTCGCCTGCCCACCACCACGTTGCAGATCCTGGTCCCCGAGCGCTACGTCGGCCAAGAGGGCGACGCGGCCGATCCCCGCGACGTCGCGGACCTGCCCGCGCCGTGGACCCGCCACACGTCGCTGGCCGTCGGTGCCGCGGATCTGCTGTTCCTGTTCGAGGCACCCGGGGACGACCCGACGCAGGCGCTGGACGACCCGCGCGGCGCAGCGACCCGGTGGCGGGGCGGTGAGGTGGTCTTGTTCTCCGACGGCGACCGCAGCGCGGTCGCGATGGCACTGGAGGGCGAGACCGGGCTGTGCGCCGCGGTTGGCGAGTGGTACGCGGCGGCGTTCGGACCCGGCCGCGGCAGCCAGGCCCGGATGGAGTTCGAGGCCCCCACCCAGGATGCGGTGGTGACCTGCGAGGGGCCGGAGGTGCGGCTGGGGATCGGTCCCGACCTCGCCACGGCCGCTGCGCTCGCCGCCTGAAGCACGCCGCCGCGACCGCGCTGGGGCCGTACCATGGCGTCCGACGAGCTCGCGAGGAACCGGATGCGGCGCAGGATCTTCGGCATCGAGAACGAGTACGGCGTCACGTGCACGTTCCGTGGCCAGCGCCGTCTGAGTCCAGACGAGGTCGCCCGCTACCTGTTCCGCCGCGTGGTCTCCTGGGGCCGCTCCAGCAACGTCTTCCTGGAGAACGGCGCACGTCTGTACCTCGACGTGGGCAGCCACCCGGAATACGCCACGCCCGAGTGCGACTCGCCGCGGCAGGTGGTGATCCACGACAAAGCCGGGGAGCGGATCCTGGAGGACCTCGTGCACGCCGCGGAGCAGCGGCTGCACGAGGAGGGCATCGCCGGCGACATCTCGTTGTTCAAGAACAACACCGATTCGGCGGGGAACTCGTACGGCTGCCACGAGAACTACCTGGTCACGCGGGTCGGCGAGTTCCAGCGCCTGGCGGACGCGCTGATCCCCTTCCTGGTGACCCGCCAGATCTTCACCGGTGCGGGGAAGGTCTTGCACACCCCCCGGGGGGCGGTCTTCAGCCTGTCGCAGCGCGCGGAGCACATCTGGGAGGGGGTGTCGTCGGCGACCACCCGGTCACGGCCGATCATCAACACCCGTGACGAGCCGCACGCCGACGCGGAGCGCTACCGCCGGTTGCACGTGATCGTGGGCGACTCGAACATGAGCGAGTACGCCGCCTGGCTGAAGGTCGCCACCACGGACCTGGTGCTGCGCATGCTCGAAGAGCAGTCGATCATGCGCGATCTCACGCTGGAGAACCCGATCCGGTCGATCCGGGAGGTCAGCCACGACCTGACCGGACGGCGGCGACTCCGGCTGGCCACGGGGCGCGAGCTGAGTGCGCTCGAGATCCAGCAGGCTTACCTGGAGCGGGTCGAGCGGTTCGCCGCGGCGACCGACATGGACCCCGACGCCAAGGAAGCCCTCGACCAGTGGCGCTACATCGTCGAGACCATCGCCGAGGATCCGTTCCGCCTGCACAGGGAGCTGGATTGGGTCGCCAAGTACCGCCTGATCGAGCGTTTCCGCACCCGTCACGGCCTACCGCTGTCCCACCCCCGGGTCGCCATGGTCGACCTCGCGTACCACAACGTCGCCCGTGACCGGGGCCTGTTCCACGTTCTGCAGCGTCGCGGGGAGCTGCAGCGGCTGTTCGACACCGAAATCGACGAGGCCAAGTTCGAGCCGCCGCCCCACACGCGGGCGGCGCTCCGCGGCCGCTTCATCCGTCAGGCCAAGGCCCGCCGCCGCGACTACACGGTGGACTGGGTCCACCTCAAGCTCAACGACCAGGCCCAGCGCACCGTCCTGTGCAAGGACCCCTTCCGCTGGCAGGACGAGCGCGTCGAGAAGCTGATCGCGTCGATGTAGGAACAGGACTCCGTTAGCCTGCGGCCGCGATGACGGCGAAGGTCGAGCGGCTCATCAACCTCACGGTGGCGCTCCTCGAGACGCGCCGCCCGCTCACCCTCGCCGAGATCCGCCGTGAGGTCGCTGGCTACGGCCACGACGATCCGGAGTCCGCGCGGCGGATGTTCGAACGTGACAAGAACGACCTGCGACAGCTGGGCGTGCCGATCGAGACCCGTCCGGTGGATCCCCTCGGCCCGGACGTGGGTTACCTGATCGAGCCTGACGCCTACGCGCTGCAGCCGGTGGAGCTGTCCGCAGAGCAGATCGCGGCCCTGTCGATCGCCGTGCAGCTCACCGGCGAGGAGGCCGCCCGCCCCGGCCTGGCCAAGGTCGCGACACGGGCCCCCGACCCGGCGGCGGTCCCGATCCCGCCGGCACGGATCGACGTCGGCGCCGACGCGCTCGACGGCGTCGCCGACGCCGTCGTCGAGCGGCGCAGCGTCCGCTTCGGGTACCGCACCGCCAGCGGTGAGGCGTCGACCCGGACCGTGGATCCCTACGGGGTCATCCAACGGCGGGGGGCCTGGTACCTGGTCGGACGCGACCACGACCGCGACGCCGTCCGCGCGTTCCGCATCGACCGTCTCACCACCGCGCCGGCGGTCGCCAGCGAACCCCACGCCTTCACCACGCCCGCGGACCTCGACCTGGCGGCACACGTGGCGGGACCGGTCGGTCAGACCGTCGCCGCGGTCGTGGCCTTCGCCCCCGGGGTCGCCTGGGAGGTCGCCGCCCGCCGCGGCGTGAGCCAAGGCACCCGTGCGGACGGCTGGGTGGTCGCCCGGTTCGACGAGGTGGACCCGCAGCGGTTCCTGCCCTGGGTCCTCGCCTTCGGTGCGGACGCCGAGGTCGTCGGGCCGCCGGATCTCCGCGCCGAAGCCCGGACACGACTCCGGGACGTCTGGGAGGCCAACCGGTGACCGCCGCCGACGACGCCGCGCGGATGCTGACGTTGGTGCCGTGGTTCCTGGAACGTCCGGCTGCCACGATCGACGAGGCCGCCCAGGCTTTCGGCGTGGACCGGCGGACCATCCTCGCCGACCTCGACACGATCGGGTACTGCGGCCTGCCCGGCCTCGGTGGGGGAGACCTGTTCGATATCGACGTCGTCGGCGACCGGGTGGTGGTGCGTGTCGCGTGGGTCGAGGAACCGCTGCGGCTCACCGCCCGCGAAGCGCTCCGCCTGGTGCTGGCGGGAGAGGCGGTCGCAGCCGCTCTCGGCGAGGACCTGCCGGCGCTCCGCTCCGCGCTGGACGAGGTGCGTGCCGCTGCCGGGATCCCGGAAGGCGTCCGGGTCCAGCTCGCCGAGGACGGCACCCACTGGCTCCCGCCGCTTCGGACGGCGATCGCCGACCACCGACGCGTGCGGCTGCGCTACCGCAGCCGGGGCGGAACCGCCCCGAGTCCCCGCCAGGTCGACCCCTGGGCCCTGCAGGTCTCCGACGGCTCCTGGTACGCTCACGGGCTGGACCACCGCTCCGGCGAGCGACGCAGCTTCCGCCTCGACCGCATCGCCGGCCTCGACGTGCTGGACACCCCGGCGACGCCCCGCCCTGCCGACCTCGACCCTGCCCCG
This sequence comes from Actinomycetota bacterium, assembly GCA_019347675.1. Classification (NCBI taxonomy): domain Bacteria; kingdom Bacillati; phylum Actinomycetota; species Actinomycetota bacterium. The sequence continues at coordinate 44,392 of JAHWKW010000013.1, forward strand.
CCACGGTACGAACCGGGACCTGGCGACATCGCGGTTGAGCTGGTTCTCGCCCCTGACGTGCGCTGGGTGGCCGACAACGTGCGTCCCGACATCGTCGAGGAACTCGCAGACGGCGGCCGGCGGGTCCTGTTGCACACCGACGCGCTGCGGTGGATGCAGCGGATCGTGCTCAGCGCAGGACCGGGCGTGACGGTGCTGCGGCCCCGTGAACTCCGCGACGCCGTGCGCCGAGCCGCTTCCGCCGCGCTCGAGCGCTACACGCATCCGGACGAGGCCTCAAGCCGCCCCCGCCGAAAGCCGACCACCTGACCAACGCCAACACGGAAGGGGAGCGGCGATGACCACGATCCGGGCGACGTGCCCCGAATGCGGTGAGGTCGGCCTCACTCCAGACGACATCCGTCTGACGGTCGTGCGCGGCGCCGACTCCCCGGTCGGCCCCGATAGCCACTACACCTTCACCTGCCCGATCTGCCGGTCCGTGGTCAACAAGCCCGCCGACGAGCGCGTCACGCGCCTGCTCACCACCGGTGGCGTCACCGTCAACGTGATCCAGGCAGCCCCGGTGCTGCCCCCCCACCCCGAGGATCCGCCCGGCGGCGCGCCGTTCGGCCACGACGACGTGTTGGATCTGCACCTGCTGCTGCTCCTCGACGACTGGTTCGAGCACCTCCTGAGCGCCACCACGACCGGCAGGGCCTAGACTCGAAGGTCCTACCGATGGGCTCACCGTGCTGGTCGTTGCCGCCGCGATCGTCGTCGTGGCGCTGGCCGTCCTCGCCGCCGCCACGTTGCTGCTGGTCCGACGCGTCAAGGGTCTCGCGGCCACGCTGAGGGCGCAGCGATCAGCGCTTGAGCCGGGGATGGTCCTGATCGGCCATGAGGCACGGGCCGCACAGTCGGCGCTGACACAGCCGCGCGCCGGGCCAACGCCGGCCGACGGACACGTCGCATCGACCAGCCGCCCCCGACCGGACCCGCGTACTCCAGGTCTTCGCTGACCCGAGACACGTCTTCGCTGACCCGAGGACGTACACTCGTTGCGGGCACCGCCGCCCGCACCCGCGTCCACGTCAGGATCAGCCCATGAACCCCGGTGCGCCAGAGCTCATCATCGTCCTCGTGATCATCTTGCTCCTGTTCGGCGCGAAGAGGCTCCCAGATCTGGCCGGCTCCGTTGGCAAGAGCATCAAGGAGTTCCGCAAGGCCTCCAACGAGCCTGATGTCGAGGACTCGGACGCCACGGAGCGCGACGCGCCCACCGCGTGACCACCGCCGACTCCGCCGCGACGAACGAGGTTCGCCCGGCCGAGCTGACGCTCGGCGAGCACCTGGCCGAGCTGCGGACGCGGCTGCTACGCGTGGTGATCGCTGTGGCTGCCGGGGCGGTGGTCGGCTGGTTCGTGTACGAGCCCGTCCTGGCGTTCGTCAAGCAGCCCTACTGCAACCTGCCCAGCGCCTACCGCGACGCCCAAGGCGACTGCTCGCTGGTCTTCCTCCGCGTCCTGGAACCGTTCGGGGTCCGGGCCAAGATCGCGCTGATCGTCGGGCTGTTCCTCACCGCTCCGGTGCTGTTCCACCAGGTGTGGCGCTTCGTGGTTCCGGGTCTGACCGAACGGGAACGGCGGTACACCCTCCCGTTCGTGGTGTTGAGCCAGCTGATGTTCACGCTCGGGGCCGCCTTCGCGTACGTGGTCATCCCGCGCGGTCTGGGCTTCCTGATCGGGCTGGGTGGGGAGCAGGTCACCACCCTGCTGTCTGTCGCCGAGTACGTGTCGTTCATCCTGACCACGGCGGTGGCGTTCGGCCTCGTGTTCGAGGTCCCGCTGGTCCTGGTCTTCCTGGCCGCGGTCGGGATCGTGTCGAGCACACAACTGCGTCGTTTCCGCCCGTACGCCCTGGTGTTGAACGCCGTCGTCGCCGCGCTGGTCACACCGACGGCCGACGCGGTCACGATGCTGTTCATGGTGGCGCCCATGGCAGCGTTGTACGAGGGCTCTATCCTGGCCGCCTGGCTGATCGAACGCAGCCGGCGACGGCGTGCGACGGCTGTGGCGGAGGGGACGACCAGATGAGCACCGGCACCCGCGGGCCTCGGACCGGGAGGATCCCGCCACACATCCAGGATCGCCTGGCGGCCAAGCGCGCCCGCGCCGAACGCCGCGAGCTGCTCGGACCGTGGTACCGCCGGGCCCCGTTCGTTGGTGTCGTGGCTGCACTCGTTGGTCTGGCTGCCGGGATCGCGGTCGGTCGGGTCACCGCGCCCGACCCGCTCGCCGCCGCCGCGGAGGAGCTCGGATCGCTGGCGTTGGCGGTCGACCAGTCAGCGATGATCTGGGACTCGGGGTTGCCGACCGGCGAACCGTCCGTCCAGAGCGGTCTCACGACGCTCCGCGATGGCGACCCGTCGGTCGTCACCGAGCACCTGGACACGTGGTTGCGTGCCTACGGGCAGGTGATCGCGGCGCTGGAGGCCGCCGAGGTGTCACCCGCCGCGGACGGCACCCGCCAGCTGTTCGTCGCCGCCGCGGAGCTGTCGCGAGACGCGACCGAGACGGTCGGGGCGGCAGCCGCGGTCGAGGCGGGCGCCCGTGAAGTCCTCCTGATCGAGGCCGAACGCATCCGTGCGCGGGCGGTGACCTACGCCGACGCTGGCGAGCGCGTGCTGCAACGCCTGCAGGGCGAAGACGTCGGGTCCGAGCCGTCGCCGGCCACGGCCCCCGAGTTGCCCCGCCCCGCGGCGGTCACCGAGGAGGACGGCGCCGAACCGGAGCCGACCACCGCCAGCTCGTGAGCACCGCCGATCGCGCCAGCATGCCGCAGCGTTTCGCCGAGGGGTACGGCTTCCCGCTCGATCCCTTCCAGCAGCGTGCCGTCGACGCGCTCCTGGCGGGGCGCTCCGCCCTGGTCGCCGCCCCGACCGGGGCCGGGAAGACGGTCGTCGGCGAGTTCGCCTGCTTCCACGCGTTGGCCGCCGGCGGGCGATGCTTCTACACCACCCCGATCAAGGCGCTGTCCAACCAGAAGTACCGGGACCTCGCCGGCCGCCACGGCGAGGACCAGGTGGGGCTGCTGACCGGGGACCGTTCCGTCAACGGCGACGCACCGGTGGTCGTGATGACCACGGAGGTGCTGCGCAACATGATCTACGAGGATTCCGTGTCGCTGCGCACGCTGCGCTACGTCGTCCTCGACGAGGTCCACTACCTGGCCGACCGTGCGCGCGGGGCGGTGTGGGAGGAGGTCATCACCCAGGTCCCCGCCACCGTGCAGCTGGCGGCGCTGTCGGCCACCGTCAGCAACGCAGAGGAGTTCGGTGAGTGGCTGTCCGAGGTCCGCGAGGGCGACTGCGAGGTCGTGATCGAGGAGCGTCGTCCCGTCCCGCTGCGCCACCACTACTACGTCAACGACCGCATCCACCCGACGTTCGTCTCGACCAGGAAGGGAAAGCAGGGCAAGGAGGCCCGGGAACGTGCCGCCCAGGCGCTGGCCGGGGTCCCCAACCCCAAGCTGTTGATGCTCGAACGGCAGGCACGCCAAAGCCGCGGACGCCGCATGGGTCCGCCGGTCCGGCTGCGTTGGCCGAGCCGCGCCACCGTGGTCACGGAGCTGGCCGATCGTGGGTGGCTCCCCGCCATCGTGTTCGTGTTCAGCCGGACGGGGTGCGAGAAGGCGGTCGACGAGCTGCTGCGCAGCGGCATCTCGCTGACCACCCCGCACGCACGTCGACGGATCGCGGACATCGTCGAGGAAGCGGTCGCGGGGATCCCCGACGAGGACCTGCAGGTCCTGGGCTACCCGACCTGGCTCGACGCTCTGATGCACGGCGTCGCGGCGCACCACGCTGGCCTGGTGCCCGCCTTCAAGGAAGCGGTGGAGACCGCCTTCCAGCAGGGCCTGCTCGACGTCGTCGTCGCCACCGAGACCCTCGCCCTGGGCATCAACATGCCGGCCAAGAGCGTCGTGATCGAGCGACTGGAGAAGTGGAACGGCGAGCGCCACGTGCTGCTGACCCCCGGCGAGTACACCCAGCTGACCGGCCGCGCCGGGCGCCGCGGCATCGACCCGGTCGGCCACGCGATCGTGCTGCATCAGCGCGACATCGATTTCCGCACCGTCGCCGGCCTGGTGGGGACCCGGGCCTACCCGCTGACGTCATCGTTCGCCCCGTCGTACAACATGGCGGTCAACCTCCTGCGCCGCCACGATCTCAAACGTGCCGAGCGGCTGCTGACCGCATCGTTCGCGCAGTTCCAGACGGACCATTCGCTGGCCGGGACCGCCCGACGGGTCGCCGAACTCGAGGACGGCATGGCCGGGTACCGCCAGCACCTGCACTGCTCCCAGGGCGACTGGGCGACGTACTGGTCCCTGCGGCAGGAGCTGACCGAGCGTGACAAGCGCGAGGCACGGCGCCGGCGAGCCGCCCGACGCGAAGCGGTCGAGGCCCGGATCGCCCGGCTCAACCCCGGCGACGTGGTGCACTGGCCGGCCGCGCCCGGCAGGGGGCTGGCCGCGGTCGTGGGCGCCTCCATCACCGGACGGGGCACGGTCCTGGCACGCGTGGTCACCGAGGACCGCCAACTGGTGCGCCTGGGCCCACGAGACGTCGACGCCCCGCCGGAGCGCGTCGCCGCCATCGAACTGCCAGCCGCCGGCAACCCCCGCCAGCCGGCCTTCCGCGCCAAGGTCGCGGCACTCCTCGACGAGCTGGCCCCACCGACCTCCTCCGCCGCCCCCAGCGACGATGGCGGCGCGATCGGCGACGACGTCCGCCGCCTCGGCCGTCGGCTGCGTGACGACCCCGTCCACCACTGTCCTGACCGGGCCGAGCACGAGCGCTGGCAGCTGCGCTACGACGAACTCGCCGACGAACACCACCGCCTGCACCGCCGTCTGGAACGTGAGTCGGGGTCGCTGGTCCGCCAGCTGCACCGGATCCTGCGGGTCCTGACCGATCTCGGCTACGTCGACGAGACACCGGCGCCGACCCCGGAGGGGATGCGGTTGGCGGGGATCTACGCCGACGCGGACCTGGTGGTCGCCGAGTGCCTGCGCCAGCGGATCTTCGACGGACTCGCCCCCGCTGAGATCGCGGGGATGTGCGCACTGTTCGTGTACGAGTCGCGGACCGACGAACCGACCGTCGTCCGACGCTGGCCCAGCGCCGCGCTCGCCACCGCCGTGGATGCGGCCCAGGCTGTGTTCGCGCGCATCGCCGAACGGGAGGTGGACGCCGGCCTGCAACCGACCCGCGACCTGGACCCCGGGTTCGTGGGTGCGGCCTACCGGTGGGCCACGCTGGCGGATCTGGATACGGCGATCGGCCAGCTGCAGCTGACCGGCGGGGACTTCGTGCGCAACGTCAAGCAGGTCGCCGACCTGGCCGGCCAGGTCCGCGACGTGAGTTCGGGGGACCTGCGTGGCGCCGCGTCAGGAGCCGTCGACGTGCTGCGCCGCGGCGTGGTGGAGGCGTAGGGCCGGTTGTCGCGAGCGGTCGCACGGGGCGTCGCGCAGCCCCGGTGGCCATCTGCACCCCAGCCCACGGCGTTGGCCGGACGAAGCATCTGCCGACGGTGGGGCTACGCTCGGCCGCCGATGGAAGCTGCGCTCGTCGACGCGTTGGCGGCGGTGCTCCCCGCCGAACGGGTCAGCACCGACCGCCACACCCTGTGGTTGCACGCCCAGGACTTCTGGCCCCGGCTGGTGATGGCCCGCCGCCGCGGCGAGGACCTGCCGCTCCCGGCCGCGGTGGTCTCACCGGCGTCCCGCGACGAGGTCGTGGCCGTGCTGCGCTGGTGCCACCAGCAGGGGGTCGCGGTCGTCCCCTACGGGGCGGGCACCGGCGTCTGCGGTGGCGCGGCCGCGGTCGCGGGTGCGATCACGCTCGACCTCAAAAGGATGAACGCCGTGACCGACGTCGATGAGGTCTCGGGCACGGTCACCGTCCAGCCGGGGATCATCGGCCAGGCCCTGGAGGACCACCTCGCCGACCGCGGCTGGACGCTGGGCCACTACCCATCGTCGAACCACTGCTCCACGATCGGCGGGTTCCTCGCGGTCCGCAGCGCCGGTCAGGCATCGTCGTTCTACGGCAAGCTCGAGGACATGGTCGTTGGTCTGGAGGTGGTCCTGGCCGACGGGACGGTCGTGCGGTCACGCCCCGTGCCGTCATCGGCGGCCGGGCCCGACCTCGCCCGGCTGTTTCTCGGCGGTGAGGGCACCACCGGGGTGATCACCGAGGCCACGCTGCGGATCTGGCCCCGCCCCGCCACGGCCCGCTACCGCGGTGTCCTCGTCAACGACGTCGTGGCCGGTCTCGACGCCGCGCGTGCCCTGCTGCGCACGGGCCTGCGACCGACCGTGTTCCGCCTCTACGACGAGACCGACACCGCCATGGTCTTCGGGGCTCAAGGGTTGGAGGTCCCGCCTGGTTGCCTGATCGTGGTGGGTGTGGAGGGCGACGCGGACGTCGTGGAGTTCACGTCGCGGCACTTCCTGCAGCTGCTGACGGCAAGGGGAGCCCGCGACCTGGGGCCGGACCCCGGCGAACACTGGCGCGCTCACCGCTACGACATCTCATACCGGTTCGCCGAGTACATGCGCCCCGGCGGTGCGTTCGGCGACGCGGTCATGCTCGACACGATGGAGGTCGCGGCGCTGTGGTCACGGCTCGCCGAGGCGTACGACCAGATCCGGGCCGCACTATCCGTCCACGCCGACCTTGTCCTGGCCCACGTTAGCCACATCTACCCCGAGGGCGCATCGATCTACTTCACGTTCGGTGCCGCAGGCCAGGGCGACGAGGAGGCGGTCGCCGCCCGCTACGACGCCGCCTGGGACGCAGGACAGACGGCCGCTCTTCGCACCGGGGCGACGATCACCCACCATCATGGCGTGGGGCGGCTGCGGGTTCCGTGGTTGGCTGAAGAACTCGGTCCCGGCGGACTGGACGTCCTCCAGCGCGTCAAGCGTGCGCTGGATCCGATCGGGATCTTGAACCCGGGCACGCTGGGGCTGACCGAGGAGCGGCGGTGATCGAACCGCTCGATGCCGTCGCCGACGAAGCCATCCACGGCAGCTACTGCCCGAAGATGTGCAACTTCTCGTGCCCGGTGCTGACCGCGACCGGAGACGAGCGGGCCGCGCCGTGGGCGCTGCACACGGTCGTCGCCGGGCTCGCGACCGGGGATCGCACCGCCGACGCCGCCGCGTACAACGACCTGTACGGGTGCACCGGATGCCATGCCTGCCGGGCCGCGTGCCTGTACGACCTCGATGTCCCCGCCGAGGTGCGTGCCGCCCGCGCCGTGGCCATCGCCGCCGGAGCCGACCCGCCGGCCGTCGCAGCCGCGGCGCGACACGTCCGTGCGGGACGGTCACCGTACGGCGACGCCCCTGCCGCCCTCCCTGTCAGCCGGGCCGACGCGGACGTCGCGGTGATCGCCGGTTGCCGCGACGAACCGGCCACGCTGCAGGCCATCGACCAGCTCCTGGCCGCCGCGGGTGTGGCCGCCAGCTGGGTGCGTCCGTCGGGGTGCTGCGGCGCGACGCCGGCGGATCTCGGCGACGCCGCCACCGCCGGCGCGTGCGGCGAGCAGCTGGCCGCGCACCTCCGCGACGCGCCACCCACCGTGGTGGCCACCGATCCGCACTGCCTGCCGGCGCTCCGCGCCGTCGCGGGGGAGCGCACTGTGCGCGACGTGTCCTCGGAGCTGGCTGACCATGCCCACCGCCTACGGCTGCGTGGGCTGGGTGCGGTGACCTACCACGACCCCTGCGTCCTGGCCCGCGACGAAGGCGTCATCCAGGCGCCGCGCACGCTCCTGGCCGCTGCCGGGGCCGACGTGATCGAGCCGCCCGGTGCCGGCCGGGCCACCGCGTGCAGCGGCGCAGGTCTGGCCCTCGAGCTGGTCGCCCCGGATGCGGCTGGGGCGGTGGCCCGCCGCCGCACGGCCCAGCTCAGCGACGACCGCCCGGTGGTGACCGCCTGCGCCCGGGCGCGGCGCCTGTTGGCCGCAGCCGGGCTCGCCGTCCGTGACCTGTTCGTCGTCCTCGCCGACCACGTCGATGCGGAGCGGGGGCGGTGAGCAGTCCCTACGGGCAGATGCTGCTGATCGCCAACCCGGTCGCGGGACGTGGCCGCGACGCGGTCGTGCCACGCCTGCGGCAAGCGCTGGCGGAACGGGGTCTGGACCACCGTGTGGTGACGACCGAGGGTCCCGGCCACGCCGCGGCCCTGGCCCGTCAGGCGGTCGAGGAAGACGGGCTGCGGTTCGTGGTGGCCGTCGGCGGCGACGGCACCGTGCACGAGGTCGTGAACGGGCTCGTCGACCCCCAGACCGGCCCGCGAGCCCCCGATGTGGTGTTCGGGGTGGTCCCGGCCGGGTCGGGGAGCGACTTCGTGCGGACCTTCGGCCTGGACCGCAGCCCCGAGCGTCTCGCCCGTCACCTGGATGGTGACCAGGTGTACCCCATCGACGTCGGCCGGGCGCGCCTGGCGAGCCGCCAGGGGCACGAACGTGCCGTGTGCTTCGCCAACATCGCCGAGGCCGGGTACGGCGGCGTGGTCGTTGACCGGGCCAACCGTCTGCCGCGGTTCCTGGGCCGGGGCCGCTACCTGGTGGGGATCTTCGCGGCGATCCGCCGGTTCGACCTCCAGGACATCCGCGTGGTGCTCGACCACACGGAGGTGACCGGTCGCTACTCCAACGTGGTGGTGGCCAACTGCCAGTTCTTCGGCGGGAACCTCAAGGTCGCCCCGCGGGCCCTGCCCGACGACGGGCGGTTCAACGTCCAGCTGTTCCGCGGAACCCCACGTGACGTGTTCCTGCTCACGCCGCGGATCCGCAAAGGCGAGCACCTCCCGCACCCGCAGATCCAGGAGTACCAGTCCTCACGCGTGCAGGTGCACAGCGCCACGCCCCTCCTGGTCGAGGCCGACGGCGAGGTCCTGGGCACGACCGACGCCGTGTTCGATCTGCTCCCGAGGGCGCTGGCGCTGAAGATCTGAGCGTCGGTCGGCCTCAGCGCCGCGCCGCTGCGGTCACCGGCTCCGGTTCGGCGATGATGTGGGTGACCGGCAGGTCGAACTGGCGCTCGACCCGGGAGGGCAGATCCATCCACAGCCAACGCGACAGCCCGGCCGGGAGCGTCGACAGGATGATGCCGTCGTAGTGGTCGCCGAGGAGCGCGTCGACGATGGCGTCAAGGGGTCGCTCGTCCCCGACCTCCCCGGTGACGTCGGCGTCGAGCCGAGAGAAGCGCTCCAACGCCCGGTCGAGACGGGCACGTGCGAGTGCCCGGGCCTGTCCGTCGGTGGCCACCAGGTGGTCTTGGGGGAGCGTGGCCGGTACCACCACGTAGAACGCACAGGGCCCCTCGGCGATGCGGCGCTGCATCTCGTCGATGATGTGGTCTCCGCCGAGAGTCTGGTTGGCGACGATCAGGAAGCGTCGCATGACGGCTCCTCACGCGGGGATGCTCTCCACGCTACTCGCCACCGTCGGGTGGTCCAACGGGTGCCGACGGGGCCGTCGGGGGGGGCCGACGACCGCGAAGACCGACCCCTCAGGCGGTCCGACCCGCCTCCGCGGGCGCATCGAGCCAGTCCTTGTCGACCGGGACGATCCCGCGTTCGCGATCGACCTCTGCGATGTACGAGCGCAGCTCCGCGTCGCACTGCTCGCCGTTCCAGCCGCGCTCCTCGCCGAACGCCTGTGCCGCCCACCGGGCCGCATCACCGCCAGCGGCGCGATCGCGCAGGGATACCCGCAGTCGGCGCTGCAGGACGTCGTCGAGGGTGCGCGCGAGCTCGCGCTGCGCCGCCCAGCGCACCTCGCCCCTCAGGTAGGGCAGGTGCGGGAGCAGCCGGTCGCTCTCGCCGTGTTCGACGCAGAACACCGCGACCGCGGCGGCTTCGTTGCCGTGACGGTGCAGCAAGGATCCCGCCAAGAAGGGGTCGACGTCGAGGATCCTGCACACCTCCTGCAGGCCCGCGAGGGCGTCATCGACGCGCTCGCGCAGACCGATGGGGAGCCGGTCGGTGACGCATTCAGCCTTGGATCCTTCGGCCGCGACGATCCGATCGACGACGTCCTCGGCCATCTTGCGGAACGTGGTCAGCTTCCCTCCCGTGACCGTGATCAGCCCCGGCGGTTCCTCGAAGATCGCGTGCCGCCGCGACAGGTCCGCCGACGCGGCCGTCTCGCCCCGGCCGCGGAGCAGTGGCCGCAGGCCCGCCCACGCCCCCAGCGTGTCCGCGAGCGTGAGGTTGGTCCCGAACGACCAGTTCACCGCGTGCAGCAGGTACCCGGCGTGCGGGGCGCTCACCGTGGGCGCGTCGAGGGCGCCGTCGTAGCGCTCGTCGGTGGTCCCCACGATGACCTGCTCGCCCCACGGGATCACGAAGATCCGGCGACCGTCGTCCGCGCCCGACGGGATCAGTGCCGCGTCGCGGACCCGCACCACCTGCCGAGGGAACGTGACGTGGATCCCCACCGACGGGGTCAGCAGCGGCCGCTCCTCCTCCCGGGTCATGTCACGGACCCGATCGGCCCACACGCCGGTCGCGGAGACGACCCAGCGGGCGGTGACGTCGAGCTCGTCGCCGGTGAGCCGGTCGCGGATGGTCGCCCCGACGACGCGATCACCGAAACGCAGGAACCCGACCGCCTCGGCGTGGTTGACGACCAGCGCACCGAGCCGCCGGGCGGTCTGGACGACCGCCAGGGTCAGGCGGGCGTCGTCGGTCTGGCAGTCGTAGTAGCGGAACCCGCCCAGACCGATGCCGTTGACAAGGCCGGGGACGGACGTCAACAGATCGGCGATGTCCAGTGCCCGGTGGCTGCGGACGTTGCGGCCGAAGGCCATCGCGTCGTAGATGGTCAGGCCCGCGCGCATCAGCCACCGATCGGTGCGGTCGGCGACGGGGACGGCGAACCCGAGCGGACGGACCAGGTGCGGGGCGATCTGGCGCAGGAGGTTGCGTTCGCGGACGGCTTCGTGCACCAGGCCGAACTCGCGTTGCTCGAGGTAGCGCAAGCCGCCGTGGACCAGCTTCGAGGATTTCGACGAGGTTCCCGACGCCAGGTCGGCGCGCTCCACCAACGCCACGGTCAGCCCCCGTGAGGCGGCGTCCAACGCGATCCCCGCACCGGTGATGCCGCCCCCGATGATCAGCACGTCCAGGGGACTGCCGGCCGCGCGGTCGAGCGCATCCTCGCGATCGACCAGCGGCTCGACCGGGGGAACAGGGCCGGCGGGGCGGCCTGAGGGGGGCATCGGCGTGCCTCCTCGGTCGCAGCCGCACCCGCTCGCGAGCCTAGCAGCCGGGGGTCACCGCTTCCGTACGATGCCGGCGGATCGAAGTCCGGAGAGACCCCGTGAGCGACGCTCCACAGGAGCGGCGCAAGCGTTCCCCGGGGAAGGCCCCACGCATGGGAGGTAATCAGATCAGCGACCACGCCGAGCGCCTGGCCCGCGCCCGTGCGGTCCTGCGCGCCCGTGGCCTCGACGCCTTCCTGGCAGGGCCATCCGCGGACCTGTTCTGGCTGGTCGGCTACCGCGCCCCGGCGCTGGAGCGGCTGACCATGCTGGTGGTCCCGGCCGAGGGTGACGCGACCCTGGTCGTCCCCGAACTGGAAGCGCCCCGCGCGGCAGCCAGCCCGGCGCCCGATGTCGCCGACGTGGTCACGTGGCCCGAGTCGGGCGACCCGGTCGGCGAGGTCCGCTCGTCGCTGGTGCGCGCCGAGGTCCCCGGCGACGCGGTGCTGGCCGTGCAGGACCGGTTGTGGAGCATGTTCCTGCTACAGCTGCAGGACGCGCTCCCCGCGGCACGGTGGCGGACAGGCAGGGACGTCAGCCGCGACCTCCGCCTGCGCAAGACTCCCGCAGAGGTGAACCTACTCCGCGCCGCAGCGGCCGCGATCGACCGGGTCCACGCGCGTGTGCCCCACTTCGTCCGTCCCGGCCGAACCGAGGCGCAGGTCGGGCGTGACATCGCCGAAGCGATCCTCGAGGACCACGACCAGGTCAACTTCGTGATCGTCGCGTCGGGGCCCAACGGCGCGAGCCCCCACCACGAGGCCGGAGACCGGGTGCTGCAGGACGGTGACGCGATCGTGGTCGACATCGGCGGAACCCGCGCCGGCTACTGCTCGGACATGACCCGCGACTACGTGCTGGGACGCATCCCCGACGGGTACGCGGAGCTGCATGGCGTCTTGGAGGAGGCCCAACGTGCCGGGGTCGACGCGATCCGAGCGGGCGTGGCGGCGGAGGAGATCGACCACACGTGCCGTTCGATCATCGCGGCGGGCGGGTACGGGGAGCTGTTCACCCACCGCACCGGCCACGGCATCGGCGTCGAGGAGCACGAGGATCCCTACCTGGTCGCCGGGAACGACGAGCCGCTCGAGTCGGGGATGGCCTTCTCGGTGGAGCCGGGGATCTACGTCCCCGGCCGGTACGGGGCGCGCATCGAGGACATCGTGGTCGTCACCGAGTCCGGGGCGGAGCGGCTGAACCGACTCGACCGCGGCATCGTCGAGGTGGGAGGGTGATCGGACCGCCCGACCGGGAGGCGTCCGTGCAGGTGCGGCGGGCCCGGATCGAGGAGATCCGTCCGCTGGCCGAGGCGTATCGCGACGAGTCGTCGCAGAACACCGCCCCGTCGGACCCCCCGCAACCTGCCGGGGGGATCTTCTGGATCGCCGAGGAGGCGGACGGCGGCGAACCACTCGGATACGCCGGTGGGACGCTCCGTCCGGGCGGGCTGACGATCGGCCCTGTCTACGTCCGGCCGGCCGCCCGCCGACGGGGGATCGGTGTGCAACTGCTCCGTGAAGTCCAGCGCTGGGCCGCACGCACCCGCATCCCCGTGGTGGAGGTTTCGGTCGCGGTCGACAACGACGAGGGACGCGCCTTCCTCGAGGCGCGTGGGTACGTGCCGCGACGGATCCTGTTCTCTCCCACGCCCGAAGCCCGCCCTGACGCACCAGGTGCCGGGGCAGACACGCGGTGAACGGCGACCAAAACATCGACCGCAAGGCACGGCGCGCCTGGCGCATCGCCGGGTACGGCACGCTCGTGGTGGGAAGCGGCCTCGCGGCCGCGGGGGGGACGCGCGGCGCCTCGGGCGAGACCGGGATGGTGCTGTTCCTGCTGGGGGCGCTCGTCGCGTGCGGCGCCGGGACGCTGTACGCGATCGTGAGCGGGGCGGTCGACCAGATCCGCGACCAGCCGGTCGGACGCGCCCGGTTCCGGGCCGCCGTCGCGCTGGGCGCGCTGACGATGCTGCTGCCGTTGCTGCTGGTCGGTGCCGCGCGCTGACTGCGGTCCCGGCGTCCGTCACCTTGCTGGCAGAGCGACCGGGCTTGTAGGCCGCGACGACACGACGTTGGTAGCCTCGACTCGCCCGTGGTCGGAGAACGTTGACGCTGAGCGACGCGATCGGCGTGTCCCGCTCGAGCGAGCCTGCGGGGGTGTTGCCGCGGGACGCGTGGCGGCTGGACAACCATCCTGACCTCCGCCCCGGTGAAGCCCGGCTGGACGTCGAGTTGCTGCGGCTCCCCGCCGGGCTGCTCACCCACCTGCGCGACACCGTGGCGGACGAGCCCGGTGCCCGCCGGGCCGTGCTGCTCGAGACGGTGGCGGAGCGCGGCAAGCTGCAGGCACCGCACGGCGGGAGCGACGGGAGCGTGGTCGGACGTGTGGCGGCCAGCGCCGATCACCCGTCCGGTGTCGCGCCGGGGCGACGGGCGGTCGCGGCCGCCACGCTGGGAAGCGTCCCGTTGTGGCTGCGTCACATCGCCGCCTGGGACGGGATGTCACCCATCGTGCCCGCCACCGGCCACGCGATCGTGCTGCCGACCACACCGCTGGCGGTGGTCCGCGACGATCTCGACACCGCGGTCGCTGTCAGCGCCGCGGAGACCGCCCCGGTGGTCGCTGCTCTCCGCCGGTTGGTCGCCGTCGACGGCCGTGTCGCGCTGCTGGGTGGTACCGGCGGGGCCGGGGCGGTGGCAGGGGTCGCCGCACGAGAGGCTGGGGCCACGTCGGTGGCGGCCACCGCCGCGACGCTGCGCGACGCTCGCCTGATCGAGCACGTCGGGGCTGCCACGCCGGTGGTGTGCGACCCCGGCGACGCGGTCCAGGCAACGCGTTCGCTGGGCGCGGTCCTCGGTGGACCCGCCGACGTCGCCGTGGCCGTTGCGGGCGCGGTGGCGGCCGCGGCGCTCACCGTCCGGGTCGGCGGGACGGTGGTCGTCGCCCCCTCCAACGACACGCTCGCCGACGTGGCAGCGTCAGTGCGTGCCGTCGGTCGCGACATCCAGCTGCTGCTGGCCGGCGGGCACGTCGCCGGAGAGGTGGCACTCACCCTCGACCTGGTGGGGGAGTACCCGCGGCTGAGGGCCGTCATCGCCTGGCACACGGGGACAGGGACCGATCCCACGCTCGGCGCGGCCCAGCGGAGACGGCCGTGACCGCAGCTGCCCGCGGCACCCTCCTCGTCGCCGACCGGGTCGTCACGCTGGGCCACGGCCGCACCGAGGCACACGCCGTCCTGGTCCGCGGCAAGCGCGTGGTGTGGGTCGGAGACGATCCGGCTGCGGCGCCGCAGCACGCTGCCCGGTTCGAGCTGCCGGGATGCACCTTCGGCCCGGCGTTCGTCGACGCGCACGCGCACCTGACGATGACCGGGCTGTCGCTGACCGGACTCGACCTGTCGCAGGTCGCCAGCGGCGCGGAGCTGCTGCACACGGTTGCGACGTACGCGCAGGTGCACACCGGCCGGGTGCTGTGGGGCCACGGCTACGACGACCACGACTTCCCCGACGCGCTTCCGTCCGCAGACCAGCTGGCGGACGTCACCCCGCACTGCGCGGTGTACCTGACCAGGACCGACAGCCACTCCTGCCTGGTCGACCGCCACACGCTGGCCGCCGCGCCGCTGGCGCGGGCCGCCGGTGTCGAGCGCGATCCCGACGGGCGCCAGACCGGGGTGCTGCGGCGCGAGGCGCACCGCATCGCACGCCGCTGGGCGTTGGGTGCGATAGCCGAAGGCGACCTCACCGCCGCCCGCGAGACTGCGGCGGGACACACGGCCTCGTTGGGGATCGGCTGCGTTCACGAGATGGGCGGCCCGGACATCATGGGGACCGGAGATTTCGACGCGTGGATCACCGACCGCTGGCCGGTCGAGGTGATCGGGTACTGGGGCGACCTCGACCTCACGTTCATCGCCGAGCGCGAACTACGCCAGGCCGGCGGCGACCTCTTCCTCGACGGGTCGCTGGGATCGCACACCGCGGCGTTGGAAGCCCCGTACGCCGACGCGCCGTCGGAGAACGGCCTGCTGTTCCACTCCGACGACGAACTCGTCGAATCCTTCCGGGACGCGACCCGGTCGGGGGTCCAGGTCGGGGTGCACGCCATCGGCGATGCCGCGATCCGCCAGGCGGTGCGCTGCTGGCAGGCGGTCAACGCCGAGCTCCCCGACTACCTGCACGGTGAGATCCGTCGCCTCCGCCACCGGCTCGAGCACGCCGAGGTCCTCCCCCCCAATCTGCTGGCCGCGATCGCGGAGCTCGGTTTGGTCGCCAGCGTGCAGCCGGCCTTCGAGGCGACCTGGGGTCGCCCCGGTGGGATGTACGAGCGTCGCCTGGACCCCGCACGCCGCGAGTGGATGAACCCCTACCGCGCGTTGGCCGACCTGGGTGTGCCGCTGGCGTTCGGCTCCGACGCCAACGTGACCCCCATGGACCCCTGGAGCGGCGTCCACGCGGCCGAGCATCGCCACCACCGCCGGCACGAGCTGTCCCGACTCGAGGCGGTCAGCGCGAGCTGCCTGGGTGGCCGTTACGCCGCCCGCCAGGACCGCGTCTCGGGCGTGGTCCGGGCCGGGATGCGTGCCGACCTGGCCGCGTGGGAGGGGGATCCATTCGAAGCCGACGATCCGCGCGGTGCCCGGTGCGTGCTCACGATCGTGCGCGGGCGAGTCACCCACGGCGATGCACCACTGCCGCGCTGGGACGAGGAGCCCGGCGACACGCCGCTGGGGTCGTGACGATCACGCGAGCAGCGTCCGGGCGGTCGGGCCGCCGTCCCGACGCAACCGGATGGTCGTGCGGTCCGCGCTCCCCGGTGTCCACACCACCCATACCCCCGGTGACCTGCGACGATGCCGCTGGCGAGGTCGTTGTCGCGCCGCAGAAGACGTCGGTCACAGGCCGCCGGCCGGGCGACTCTTGACGTGATCTGAAGCGGCCAGCATCCTGCTGGCGTTGGTTCGTTCGGCGCCCACCGGGGGCGGACGCGACGGAGCGGGGGACCGGGGGTGTTGCGCAGCGGAGCGGTCGCGAGCGACCAGTCAGCGCCGGCCCAGGCCGACCCGGCCGCCGTGGGGACCGCCACCAACGCACGTCGCGTCCCGGCGGCATGCTGGAAGGACCGACGACCTAGCGCAGCGGGCTTAGTAGACAACGCCGGCGGGCCTCCGCTTCCCGCCTGAGCGGCACCAACGGCACGCTGCGCGCACCGTTGAAGGCCCCGGGGCGACCCGGGGCCTTCGGCGTCGGACCGGGAACAGCGACCACCGCGCCGACGTTGCCTGCCGTGCACGGGCCTGGTACGACAGCCGCTCACCAACGAGGAGAACCCTTCCGTGGGACGCAAGGTCAGCCCGACCCGGACGGTCGACGACTTCCACATCACCAACGACGTTGACGACGACGTGCGCGACGACGAGTTCCTCGACGCAGACGACGACCTCGACGACGATCTACTCCCCGGGGACGACGACGAGGAGGACGAGGTCCTCACCGATGCGGACGACGACGTCCTGGCCGAAGACGACACCGACACAACCGAGGACGTCGAGGTCCCACTCGCCACGGTCGACCAGGACGAGGATGACGATGAGGACGCCGACGCGGACGTCCTCGTCCGCGTCGTCGAGGACGACGAGGAAGACGAGCAGGATGTCGACGGTCTCCGCGAGGGAGAGTTCATCTGCAGTTCCTGCTACCTGGTCAAAGGACCGACCCAGCTCGCCGACGCCAAGAAGATGATCTGCCGCGACTGCGTGTAGCCGCAGCGCTCGTCCTGGCGGTCGCGGCCGGCGTCGCGGGGTGGGCGGCACACCCGCCCGTCGCCGCCTGGCCGGCCTCGTTGTTGGTCGTGGCGCTGCTGCTTGCGGCCGTGGACCTGGCCGCGGCGACCCGGCGTCCGCTCCTGCCCGCCGCCGTCGGTGGCCTGGCGGGGCTCGTCACCTTCCTCCCGATGCTGCACTGGGTCCTCGCCCCGGCGGGGCACGTGGGTTGGGTCCTGCTGGCGGCGACCCAGTCGGCCTGGTACGCGCTCGTCGCCGACCAGCTGCGCCGGTGGACGCGGAGCGTGTGGGTGCTGGCGCTCGCGCCGCTGCTGTGGACCGCGATGGAGGCGTGGCGCGCGACCTTCCCGTCGAGCGGGTTCGGCTGGGGCGACCTGGCGTACGCCCACGTGCACGGCTCGCCGCTGCTGGGTGCCGCCAGGATCGTCGGCGGCTACGGGTTGACGTTCCTGACAGCGCTGATCGGCGCCGGACTGTGGCTGGCGCTGGCCGGAGACGCCCGGCGGCGGGTGCTCCGCCTGTCGGGTGTCGCAGCCGCCGCTGCGGCGGTCGCGTTCGGCGTCGTGGCGGCTCCCCCGGCGCCCGCCTCCACGACGCGCACCGTCGACGTCCTGACGGTGCAGGGCAACGATCTACAACGACCGGGCGCCGACGCCCGCGCCGATGACGTGGCCATCGCTCAGCGGATGCTGAGCGAGACGCGCCGGTCGGTGCGTGAGGCGGGGCGGCCTGATCTCACCGTGTGGCCGGAGAGCAGCATCGATCGCGACCCGTTCCGGGAGTCGGGCGCTGACCTGCTGCCGTTCGTCTCGGACGCCGCGGCTGCGGTCGGCGGCCAGCTGCTGTTCGGGACGAACCTGGACGGTCCGCGGCCGGCGACCTTCTACAACGCTGTGACCCTGGTCGACCGCGACGCAGTGGTCGTCGACCGTTACGTCAAACGCCGCTACGTGCCGTTCGGCGAGTACGTCCCGCTGCGGCCGATCCTGGGGGCGCTGCCGCCGTTGCGGCAGGTGCCACGCGACGGGGTCGCAGGAACCGGACCGCACACGATCCGCGCGGACGCCAGCGGGGTCGCCGTCGTCGTCTGCTTCGAGACCTTGTTCTCGGATGTCGTCCGCAGCAACATCCGAGCTGCCGACGCGGGCCTTGTGGTTGCCGTGACCAACAACGCGTCGTTCGGCCGGAGCGCCCAGAGCGCCCAGCACATCGCTCAGACGCAGTTGCGGGCCGTGGAGACCGGACGGTGGGCCGTGCACGCGGCCCTGTCAGGGGCATCGGCGTTGGTCGACCCGGACGGACGGGTCCGGGCTCGCACCGGGCTGTTCGAGCGTGCCACCATCCGCGCCGACGTTCCGGTCATCACTGCCGAGACCCCGTTCCTCCGCGTCGGTGATGTGGTGGGGACCACCGCCCGGTGGTCGGGGCTCGCGTTCTTGGCGTACCAGCTCCTCCAACGCAGGCGCCGCCGGGCCCGACGCCTCCAGGACGCCGCATGAGATCACCATCAGGTCGCGCACTCGTGGTGACGCCGACCTACAACGAGCGAGACACCGTCGCGGAACTGGTGCGCCGCGCCCTGACGGCGGCCGACGTCGACGTGCTGATCGTGGACGACGCGTCGCCGGATGGCACCGGCACCATCGCCGACGAGCTCGCAGCCGCCCACCCTCGGGTGCACGTCCTACACCGCCCCGCCAAGCACGGCCTGGGTTCCGCGTACCGCGCTGGGTTCCGATGGGGGATGCAGCACGGCTTCGACGTCTTCGTCGAGATGGACGCCGACCTCTCGCACGATCCGGGTCAACTGCCACAACTCCTGGAGGCGACCCGGATGGCCGACGTCGTGATCGGCAGCCGCTACGTCCGTGGAGGCCACACCCGTAACTGGCCGTGGTACCGCCGGCTGTTGTCGTGGGGCGGGAACCTCTACGTCCAGCTCGTGACGGGGATCCCCGTCCGCGACGCCACAAGCGGGTACCGCGCCTTCCGGCGTGAAGTCCTCGCCGAGCTCGAGGTCGAGTCGCTGCGCTCGGACGGGTACTCGTTCCAGGTCGAGACGGTGTTGCGCGCCTGGCGGGCCGGCTTCGTCGTGACGGAGATCGCGATCACGTTCGTGGAGCGTCGAGCGGGGAGCAGCAAGATCAGCCGCGCCATCGTCGCCGAAGCGGTCTGGCGCGTGCTGCGTTGGGGTTTGCAAGGGCCGCGCAACGCCGCTGACCGCCACCCACGGTCGGTCCGCAGCCCCGTCGGCTGATACCTTCGCGCAGAGCCCGTCAGCTACGCCCCCATCGTCCAGCGGTCCAGGATCCCACCCTTTCAAGGTGGTGACACGGGTTCGAATCCCGTTGGGGGTACTTCAGCGACGCGCCCGTTCGCCTGGTCGTTCCAACATCCGCACCCGTACCGACGTCCCTGATCGACCCCTGCCGGGCAGGTACCAAGGAAGTGTGATCGAGATCACACATCGATCCACGACGTCGTCGGGCATCGCGGTGGTGACCGACATCCCGACGTCGAGGAGGGCTGAGTGCCAACCACCGAGACCGACCTCGTCCACGTCACACCCGACGACGTGCACGTCATCGGCCCAGATGACTTCGGCGCCGCTGGCCTGTGGGCGCGGGAGTCGGTCGGTCCCTTCGCGGAGGTCGAGGCGCTGGGGATGCTCGTCACCGTCCACGACAGCCGGTTCGACCCTCACTCCGGCATCGGACATCACCCCCATCGGGGCATGGAGCGGCTCTTCTACATCCTCGAGGGCAGCGTCGACCACGACGACGCCCTCAACAACATCCAGGGGCACATGGGCACGGGCGACTTGGGGATCCTCACCGAGGGGCGACGCGGGATGCTCCACTCCGAGTGGAACAACGGCGACGAGGCGGCACGCGCCTACATCCTCGTCTACCCCACTGACCCGACCCCCCCGACGGCGGATTTCGCCGCGATCCGCGCCGCCGAGACCACCACGGTCCGACCGGCGGAGGGAGTGACGACCAAGGTCGTGGTCGACGGCGGCGACGAGCGCCTCCACGGCGACCTGCGACGGTTCACCGACAGTCGGCTCCAACCAGGAGCGACGTGCACGTTCGACCTCGCACCTGACGAGGCGGCGCTCACGTTCGCCGTCGAGGGAGTCGTTCACCTCCACGACGCGCACGTCGAGCTGCACGACGGCCACACGCTTTTGGCCCCTCCCAACGGCCAGCCACGCCGACTGACGCTGGTGGCCCGCGACCACAGCCGGGTCCTGCATGCGGTGACCGGTCCCGGCGACGGGCGACCCACCGACCGGCCCCGCGGGCGGGGTGGCTGAGGCACACGGCGACCTGATCGGCGGTCGCCGGTACGCTGGCCCACCGCAACGCCACGCTTCAGGAGTAGCCCAGGTGGCCAAGAGCAAGACGAACGTCGAGGTCGTCATCCCCGTCGAGCGGCAGAAGGCCGCGCAGGCGGCGGGGGCGTTCGAGCTGTCGGACCTGCCCGGGCGACTCGCGGAACCGTCCGCGGCGGTCCGACTGGGGAAGACCGCCAAACAGGACAAGCCACTGAAGGGCGTGCGTTCGCTGAGCAGTCTGACCAAGCTCCGCCCCGGCCAGGTGCTGGTCAACTACGGCAAGTCCGAGGCGCGTTGGGCGTCGACCTACCAGAAGCGGCGCGCCGGGAACGCCTCGTTCATGGAGCTGCTGTCCTACGCCCGCCAGATCGTTGGATTGAAGGAGGACGGCGAGACCGTCGTGTGTCTGATGGGCCACGCGGGCCAGGGACCATGCATCCCGCTGTGGGTGCTGCAGGAAGAGGTCACTCTCACGGTCCAGCCCAACGACATCGTGATGCGCTTCGACGATCTGTCGTTCGACTGGTGAGGGTCGAGGGCGCCCGCTTGCAGCGGGCGCTGCGGACGGCGCACGAGCTCGCCGACCTGGCCGACGCCGTCACGCTCCCCGCTTTCGGCCGCGGTGGCACCGCGGAACGCAAGGCCGACGGCACCCCCGTGACCGCCGCCGACCGCGAGGCAGAACGGGTCATGCGGCGCGCGCTGGCCGAACGTTGCCCCAACGACGCCGTGCTGGGGGAAGAGGACGGACTGCACGGTCCCGAGGGTGCGCCCACCTGGGTGCTGGATCCCATCGACGGGACGCGGAACTTCGTGCGCGGCATCCCCGTGTTCGCAACCCTCATCGCGCTCGCCGTCGACGGTCGGCCGGTGGTCGGCGTGATCTCCGCGCCGGCGCTTGGCAGCCGCTGGGAGGCGACCGCCGGTGGACCTGCCCGCCACGACGGTGCCGAGGTCCGCGTCAGCGCCGTCGACGATGTCGCCGACGCGACCGTCTCCTTCGGCGGACTGAACTACTTCCACCGTGACGGCGGCCTCGACGTCGTGGCACGGTTCACGGCACGCACGGCGCGCCAACGCGGGTTCGGTGACTTCTGGCAGCACTGCCTGGTTGCCACGGGAGCGATCGACCTGGCGGTCGAGGCCGAGGTCAGCCGCTGGGATCTCGCCGCGCCGAAGGTGATCGTCGAGGCCGCCGGCGGACGCCTGACATCTCTCGGCGGCAACGACACCGATTCGGGGGGCAGCGCGCTCACGTCGAACGGGCGCCTGCACGACGACGCGCTGCGGATCGTGGCTGGCGGCGCCTGACCCGACGCGTCACACCCTGCGGCTACAGTCCCGCCGTCATGGCAGTCACCGACGGGATCGAGCGCCAGGGGCGGCCAGGGTGGTCCGCGGAACCGCCCGGCCAGGCCCCGGTGGACCAGGCCCCGGTGGACCAGGCCCCGGTGGACCAGGCCCCGGTGGACCAGGCCCCGGCGGACCAGGCCCCGGCGGACCAGACCCGTGCGGACCAGGCAGATGACGACGGGGCGGGGACGTACGGCGAGCTGGAACCGTCGTCGCCGCCGCTGATCGACGCCGATGGGCGCGTGCGTCTGTCGTTCTCCCGGATCGCCACCTACCGGGCCTGCCCGGCGCAGTTCCGCTACGCCTACCTCGACGGACTCCCGGGAGAACCCAGCCCGCACCTGTCGTTCGGGAGCTCGGTGCACGCCGCGCTCGAGCGCTTCTACGACCAGAAGCTGCCGCGGTGCCCGACCGAGGACGACGTGCTGGGTTACCTCTACGAGGGCTGGGACAGCTCCGGGTTCGAGGCGATGACCCGCGAGGAGCAGCTGACCTGGTACCGCCACGCCCAGGCGGTGTTGCGGCGCTTCCATCGGCGCGAGGCGCCCCGTTACCGGCTTCCCGCCGACGTGGAGAAGTGGTTCGAGGTGCCGTTCGGAGAGCGAGCGCTGGTCGTGGGCTGCATCGACCGCGTCGACGTCCGCGACGACGGGTCACTGGAGGTCGTCGACTACAAGACGAACAAAAAGGTCAAGGACCGCGACCACGTGCGCACATCGCTGCAGCTGGCGATCTACGCCTTGGCGTGCGAGCACCTGTACGGCCGACTCCCGTCCTGCGTGACCCTCGACTTCGTCGTGGTGGGCCTGCGCGTGCAGGTGCCGATCGCCGAGATCGACCTCGAGGCGGCACGGCGCGCCGTCGACGAGGTCGCCGCGGCGGTCCTGGCGGGGCGGTACGACCCGACACCGAGCTTTGCGTGCCGCTGGTGCGACTTCCGGGCGCTGTGCCCGGCGTGGGACGGCGACGGCCCCGACGTGCTGGGCCCCGCCGTCGCCGAGCTGACCGCGCTGCGGCGGCGGGTGAGGCGCGACGTGCGCACGCTGCGTGAGTTGGAGGCCGGGGTCGAGCGGCTCACCGCCGGGCTGGCCGAACGGATCGGTGAGTCGTGACGGGCAGCGACTACGCTCGCCCCGACCCGGGCGGTAGGAGGATCTCAGATGGCTGACCGCGCCAGCGACGACATCGAGGTGCACGCCGCGCCGGAGACGGTCATGGGGGTCATCACCGATTACGAGTCCTACCCCGAGTGGGCCAGCAACGTCCGCGACGTGGAGATCCGCGAGACCGACGATCAGGGGCGCGGCAAGCACGTGTGGTACCGCGTGGACGCCAAGGTGGCCGAGGTCGAGTACGTCCTCGATTACACGTACCACGACGAGCACCGGTTGACGTGGTCCCTGCTCGAGGCGGAACAGCTACGTCAGCTCGACGGTGAGTACCGCCTCGAACCGCTGGACGAGGGGGTCCGCGTCGACTACACGCTCGAGGTGGACCTCGAGATCCCGGTGCCCGGGTTCATGAAGAAGCGTGCCGCGAAGATGATCCTCGAGACCAGCCTGAACGAGCTCAAGCGCCGCGCCGAGGAGCTCGGCTCCTGAACGCCGAGGAGCTCGGCTCCTGAACGATCACCCACTGGCCGAACCGGCCTGGCCGGCACCGACATGGTCCTGGCGACGCAGGTAGCGTCGCGGCCCCACCGCCGGGGGGGCCGAACGTGCCACGGGTCGGACGCAACGAGGTCGAGGCTGTCTACTTCACGCTGCTGCGGGCCCGGGAGGAGCTGGCTGAGCTGCGCCGGTACGAGGAGTACCTCGAGGCGGAGCAGAGGCGCCTGCAGCGCTTCGTCGCCGAAGGTGACGCGCTGGAGGCCCATGTCGATCCGCGGCTTCGACGTGCGATCGCGCACACCGACGCGTCGCTGACGAAAGCGATCCGGACGCGGCTGGAGGTACTCGGCGACGAGCTCGAGCGGCAACCGCACCGGATCGACGCGGCCAGCGCATTCGTCGAGGAGTGCGAGCACGACCTCGCCCGCCTGCGGGGCGGGCCAGGGCCGTCGCGCGAGTGATGCGCAGCGTGCTGTCGCGGTAGCTGACGTCCGGGCCCTGACTGATTGACCCCGAATGTGTGCGTTGACCGTTTCGTCACTCTCCGTATAGCGTTGGCTACGAAGAGTTTGGTACACTCTTGCGGGCGTTCGGACAGCGACCGGGACTCGGAGGGGGGATGGGCCGACGGCGGGGCACCGCGGTGGGGACGGGCCCCGTCCGTATCATCGTCCTGGACCCCGATCCCTATCTCCTCTTCCTGCTGGAACGGGAGTTCCCGGAGGCGTCGGTGCGCCCGGCGCCCGAGGACCTGACCGCCGCCGAGGTGCTGGCTGACCCGCCAGACCTGATCGTGAGCAGCGAAGGCGACCCGCGACTGTCCCAGGCCCGTGACCTGAGTGATCCGGTAACGAAGCTCCTCGCCATCTCGGACGGCAGGCGACGCCCACTGCACCCCGCCGACGGGTTCGACGGCGTCCTCGTGCGACCGATCGGCCCCGCGGAGGTCGGGCGCGCGGTGCGGTCGGCCATGGGACTGCCGACGGGCACGCCGCGGACCATCGTCGATGTCCTCGAACGCTTCCCGGCCTGGCTCGCGACCCTCCGCCTGGCCGCCGTCATGGTGGGGGGTGTGATCGCGGTCACCGTCGCGAGCACCACGCCTCAGGCGCTGGCGGTCTTCGTCACGGCACTGGCGTACACGGCTCTGCGTGCCGCCAGGGGGAGGACCGTGGCTTGGCTCGCGTGGGCCGACGTGGGCGTGGCCGCGCTCCTGATCGCGGTGACGGGGGGTGTGGACAGCAGCTACATCCTCTTCGCCACGGTCGTAGCCCTGGGATCCGGCGTGGCGTTCGAGCAGCGCGGGGCCGTCACCGCAGGGCTCGTCCTGTGGCTGGGCGCGGTCGTCGACGCGGTGACGTCTACGACGAGCGCCAGTGCGTCGGCGTCGGAACTGATCGTGTGGCTCGCGATCTTCCCGCTCATGGCCCTGATCACCTCGGTGGTGACCGGCGGGTGGCGGGCTGAGCGCAGCGACGGTTCGCAGATCATCGCCGAGGCCAACCGCACGCTCTCGAAGCTCCACGACATCGCTCGGGCCATCCCGCGTGGGTTCGAGACGGGCAGCATTGCCTCTGCCGTTCTCGAGGAGATCAAGGACGCGGGCGCCCCCGCTGGCGTGCTGTTCGTCGAGGAGGGGGGGTTGCTGTCCGCCGTCGGGTCGTTCGGTTGGTCGCAGCCCGTCCAGTTCCTGGTCGAACGCGAGTCGCTCGCCGGCATCCTGGATCAGCCCAGCCGTGTGACAGGACACGACCGGCTGCCGGATCCCCTCGCCCGAGCTCTGACCGGATACGAACGGTGGTTCATCGCCCCGCTGCGGCACGGCCCCACCACGCTGGGCCTGCTCGCCATCGCCTGGAAGGGAGCCTCCCGCAGCGACGAGATCGACCTTGGCGAGATTCAACGCTTCGCGGAGGAGACCGCTCTGGCCCTGGAGAACGCGCGGCTGTTCCGCCGTGTGCGTGAGCTGTCGGTCGACGAGGAGCGCCGCCGCCTGGCGGTCGAGATCCACGACGGCATCGCGCAGGTCCTCACCCACGTTCACCTCGAGCTCGAGTTCCTCGGGTGCCAGGAGCAGGTCGACGAGAGCGTCCGCGCGGAAGCTTCGCGGCTCGCACGTGTGGTGCACCGCGGGCTCGTCGACGTGCGGTCGACGATCACCGGGCTACATCCCTCGTCTGCCGAGGGCCTCGGCGCCTCGCTCCGGGAGTACGTGCGGGATCTGCGCGGCCTCGGTGGGCCGAGGATCGTGTTCGACGCGCGTGTCGATCGGCGGTTTGACCCGGAGGTCGAGGCGGACGTCTTTCGGGTCGCCCAGGAGGCGATCTCGAACGCGCTCCGTCACTCCGGGGGGCAAGAGGTCAGGGTGTCGCTGGATGGCACTGGGCCGGCGCTGCGGCTCACGGTGGAGGACGATGGCAAGGGCATCCGCGCGGGCGGCCGCTCACGCGACGGGGGGCTGGGACTCCAGGCGATGCTGGAACGCGCCGAGAGGATCGGGGCGAGCCTGGCCATCTGCGAACGGGGCGCAGGTGGGACACGTCTGCGGATGACGTACCCCGTGGAGCCACTCGCCACGCAGGTGGCAGAGGTCACCGAAGTTCTCAGCGCATGATGCGCATCGTCGTCGTCGAGGACCACACGCTGGTGCGTGAGACGGTCGTCAAGGTCGTGTCCGCCCAACCCGACTTCGAGGTCGTGGGGCAGGCGGGAATGGCCGAAGAGGCGTTCGACGTCATCCGCCGCAACCAGCCGGATCTGGCGCTGCTCGACGTGTCGATGCCCGGCATGGACGGGTTCGATCTCGCGACGCGCCTCAAGGAGCTCCAGCCGGACGTGCGGCTGATCTTCCTCACCATGCACGAGGACGACCGCAGTCTCCAGCGTGCGATGTCCGTGGGCGTGGACGGCTACCTACCGAAGACCGCGTCGGTCGATGAGGTTCTGCGGGCGCTGCGCGCCGTCGCGGAAGGCGGGTCGTACCTGAGCCGCGACATCGCCCGGCGGATGATGGACCTGGCGAGCGGGCGGGCGTCCGACGGCGTGAACCTCACCGAGCGCGAACTCGAGATCCTCCGCCTCATGGCGGCGGGGGTGCGCCCTGCCCAGGTCGCGGAGCGGCTGTTCCTCTCCCTGAAGACCGTGAAGAACCACCTCACCAGCATCTACGCCAAGCTCGGCGTCGAGACTGCGGCTCAGGCGGTCGCCGAGGCGTACCGGCTGGGGATCGTCCGTCCCGACTCCAGGTAACGGACGACCACCGACGATGTCGGTGGCGCTGGCCAGCCAACCCAACGCTCACAACCACTTTCCGGTGGGGAACGGGACGTTGGTCCCGGTGATCGCAGGACGGGCGGCGCCCCGAAGTTGCGCCGTGCGCCTCATCCGTGCGGGGCGTCTTCAGCTTACCTTCAGCTGCGTACCCACAAACCGGGTCGGAACAGTCTGGCCCAGTCCAAGGAGAAAGCATGGAACGCCTCTTCCACGCCTGGCTGGCTGTCTCGTCGTTCTTCGTCCGCACGGAAGACGAAGAGGGCGCGACCGCCGTCGAGTACGGCCTCATGGTCGCGCTCATCGCCGTGGTCATCATGGCCACCGTTGCCGCCCTAGGCACAGAGCTGAACCGTCTCTTCCAGGCCGTCGTCACCGAACTCCAGAACGTAGTAACCGCCAACTAGTCGGCTTCCGGACATCCATCGGTCGGGGCGGTCCGGACACCGGGCCGCCCCGAACCGGGCAGAGGAGCAGCGCCATGCGATCGGCGCGACGGCTGACCGAGGACGAGTCGGGAGCGACCGCTGCCGAGTACGCAGTCATGGTGGCGCTGATCGCTGTCGTCGTTGCCGCAACCGTCACCACGCTCGGGATCTCGGTTCGAGACCTCTTCGCTAACCCTGACCTCCTCGATGCTTTGTCGAACTGACGATGAAGACGGCTACCCGAGGAGTCCTCACAGAGCAAGGCGGCGCCGCCGCAGTCGAGTTCGCGCTCATCCTGCCGATGCTGCTCCTGTTGATCTTCGGGATGATCGACTTCTCCCGCGCCTACAACGCGCACATCTCACTGTCCGGCGCCGCCCGTGAGGGCGCACGGGTGCTGGCCCTCGGCACCGGCGACCCGGTGCAGACCACCAAGGACGCCGCGCCGTCGCTACCTCCCGACGAGATCACCGTCGCGTTGGACCCGGCCGACTGCGCCGGCAGCGCCGGGCAGCCGGCGAACGTCACGGCGTCCTACGACTTCTCCTACATCACGCCGCTATCGGGCCTGATGAGCCTCTTCGGAGGCTCCGCACTGGCGTCACCCATCACCCTGAACGGGATCGGAGTCATGCGATGCGGCGGTTGAACCACGAGGAGGGCGCCGTCGCGGTCATCGTGGCGCTGCTGACGGCGGTGGTGTTCGGCTTCGCTGCGATCTCGGTCGATTCCGGTCAGCTGTACCAGGAGCGTCGCGAGCTCCAGAACGGCGCCGACGGCGCCGCCATCGCTGCCGCCTACGACTGTGCCAAGGGCGTCATCGAGTGCAGCCTGACCAGTCTCGAGCTGAACAACACCATCGATTCCTACGCGAGCGCCAACGCCAACGACGGGGAATCGGCCGCGAGCATCGTGGAACTGAACCTCACCGAGAGCTACATCACCGTCGAGACCGAGACACTCTCGGACGGTAACAGCTTCCTCACCCACTGGTTCGCGTGGATCTTCGGCGAGGACTCAGCGACGACGACGGTCCGGGCGCAGGCCACCGCGAAGTGGGCTCGGACGCCGGGCACCCTTGAGATCTTCCCGCTCGCGTTCTGCCTCGACACCTTCAACACCCTCACGTCGAACGGGGAGGATTTCGTCGGCCCTCCCGACTACCACGTCTACTACAAGACCCCCAGCAACCCGATCGTGTGCCCGACCACAGACGACCTATACGAGGGTGGCTTCGGGTGGCTAGACCTCGAGCATTCCACCTACAGCCTGGATCCGACCACTTGCACGCTGACCATCGACGCCGACGAGTGGATGCCCGGCATCACCGGCGAGGGCGCACGCATTAACGACCCCTGGCCCAACTGCTACCAGAAGCTGAAGGACAAGATCCTCGAGATGGACGCGAACACGAACGCGGCGCCACTGCTCGTGCCGATCTTCGACGGGTGGCGCGGGTCAGGCGCCAACGGAGAGTTCCACATCGCCGGGTTCGGCGCTTTCCGCCCGACCGGGTTCAACTTCGGTGGCAGCACCCACCACCCCGACAACATGGCGTGCATCAACCCGGCCAACCGCTGCGTCCGCGGTTGGTTCACCGACTTCGTCACCTTCGGTGGCGTGGGAAGCGCCGGCGCCTACTACGGCGTCGTGTCCGTCGACCTCATCAAGTGATCAGGAGACTCGCATGAACCGCAAGTTCGTCGGAGTCGCCGCCGCGGTACTGCTGGCGTCGATCGGGACGTTGACCCTGCTCGGCTGGGCGAAGTCCGCCGAGGACCGGGCCCTCGCGGGTGAGCGGACGCTCAACGTCCTCGTGGTCATGCAGGACATCGCCAAGGGAACGCGCGCCGAGGACCTCGGTACCCAGGTCGAGATGAAGCGCGTCCCCGCCAAGGTGAAGGCCGCCGGGAGCGTTGACAACGTCGCCGACCTGAAGGGCAAGGTCGCGGCCATCGACCTGGTCCCGGGTGAACAGGTCGTCTCCACCCGGTTCGTCGAGCCTGAGGTGCTGGCTCGCCAGACCGGCGCCGAGGTGCCGGACGGCCTCCAGGAGGTCACCATCAAGCTGGAGCCACAGCGGGCGGTCGGCGGCAACCTCCGGCCCGGTGACACGGTCGGTCTCGTGGCGTCGTTCGAGCCCTTCGAGGACGGCTCCGGGGCCAAGTCCCCCAACGAGACCCACCTGATGCTCCACAAGGTCCTCGTCACCCGGGTCCAGGCGGCGCCCACCACGGCGTCTCGTGGATCCGGAGATGACGACGAAGACCGCGGTCCCGAACCCGTCCCGGGTAGCGACCTGCTCGTGACGCTCGCCGTGGACGCCCCCTCGGTCGAGCGCATCGTGTTCGCGCAGGAGTTCGGCCGCGTGTGGCTGACGGCCGAGCCCGAGACCGCCACGGAGGACGGCACCACGATCCAGCACCGCGGGACGGTCTACAACAAGTAAACGCGCCCGCGTCACGACAGCGAGGGAACCATGACCCAACCACGGATACTGCTGTCCACACCCAACGTCGCCTACGAACAGCGCATCCGCCAGGCCTTCGGCGGCACGTTGAACGGCGAGCTGCGCTGGCTGCGCGACCCCGCCGACTCGGCACTGCTGGCCAGGCAGGCGGTCGACAGCGGAGCGGACGTCGTGGCTGTCGGCCCGGACATCCCAGTCGCCGACGCCCTGTCGATCGCACGGACACTCGACCACGAGCGCCCGGAGGTCAGCGTGATCCTCGTCGCGCCTCCGAGCCCTGACTTGTACCAGAGGGCTCTCCGCGCCGGCGTGCGCGACGTCCTCGCACCCGACGCGCTCGACGCTGAGGTGCGCGAGGTCTTCGAACGCGCCTTGGAGGTCACGCAACGGCGCCGCGATAGCGTCACCGCCGCGGAGGCCACCAGCGCAGGCGGGAAGGTGATCGCCGTCCTGTCCCCGAAGGGTGGCAGCGGCAAGACCACGATCGCCACGAACCTGGCGCTCGGCCTGACAGAGGCCGCTCAGGGCAAGGTGGTCCTGGTCGACCTCGACCTACAGTTCGGCGACGCAGCCAGCGCGCTCGGGCTGGTGCCCGAACACACGATCGCGGACGCCGCACGGGCCGTGCACGGCCTGGACGCGCTCACGCTGAAGGTCTTCCTGACCCCGCACCCGTCCGACCTGTACACGCTCTGCGCCCCGGAGTCCCCAGCCGAGGGTGAGGAGGTCACGGCCCAGCAGGTCACGCAGGTGCTGCAGGTCCTGTCGGCCGAGTTCACCTACGTCATCGTGGACACCCCGGCAGGGCTCGGCGAGCACACGCTGTCCGCGGTGGAGTGCGCCACCGACCTGGTCCTCGTGTGCAGCATGGACGTCCCCAGCGTCCGGGGGCTGCGCAAGGAGGTCCTGGCGCTGGATCAGCTGGGCATGTCCCACCAGACGCGCCACTTCGTCCTCAACCGGGCCGACAGCCGGGTGGGCCTGGATGCGGGCGACGTCGAGGCGACCGTGGGGTTGCCGGTACACGTCTCGTTGTCGAGCACCCGGGCCATCCCGGTGTCGGTGAACCAGGGGGCCCCCGTGATCACGTCGGAACCGCGGTCCCCGGCCGCGCGCCAGCTCCGTGAGCTGGTCGGACGGTTCGCCGAGAAGCCGTCGAGCGACCAGCACGGCGGTTTCCCATGGCGCAGGAAGGATCGGACGTGAAGCTCAGCGACCGGCTCAAGGCCGTCAACCGTGACGCACCGGCGGCGTCGGCCGCGCCTGGGCCGACGCCAACACCGGCGCCGGCGCCGGCGAAGGCAGGACCGGCGCTGCCGAAGACCACGGCGGAGGAGGTCAGCCCCCAACTGGATCCGCTGACACACATCAAGGAACGGGCACAGACCGCGCTGTTCGCGCGACTCGGCGCCCGCCTGTACGACTCGTCCCTCACCGCGGAGCAACTACAGAAGTTCGTGCACGCGGAGCTCACCGCGGCGGTGGAGCACGAGCGAGCCCCGCTGAGCGCATCCGAGCGCCAGCGGCTCGTGGTGGAAGTCAGCAACGACCTGCTCGGCTACGGGCCGATCCAGCGCTTCCTCGACGATGACACGGTCACGGAGGTCATGGTCAACGGCGAGGACTCCATCTTCGTGGAACGCGCCGGCAAGCTGTACGAAACCGGCGCACGGTTCGTATCCGACGACCACCTACGGCGCGTCATCGAGCGCATCGTCTCACAGGTCGGACGCCGCATCGACGAGTCCTCGCCGATGGTCGACGCACGGCTCCCCGACGGATCACGCGTCAACGCCATCATCCCACCGCTGTCGGTCGACGGACCGAGCCTCACCATCCGCAAGTTCGCGAAGGATCCCTACACGGCCGACGACCTCGTCACCTTCGGAACCATGACCCCGGGGATGGTCGAGCTCCTCTCCGCATGCGTCCGCGGCCGGCTCAACATCCTGGTCACCGGCGGGACCGGCACCGGCAAGACCACGATGCTCAACGTCCTGTCGTCGTTCATCCCCAACGACGAGCGCATCGTTACCATCGAGGACGCGGTCGAACTCCAGCTGCACCAGGACCACCTGGTCCGACTCGAGAGCCGACCGCCCAACATCGAAGGCAAGGGCCAGGTCGCCATCCGCGACCTGGTCCGTAACTCCCTGCGCATGCGACCCGACCGCATCATCGTCGGCGAGGTCCGCGGCGGCGAAGCGCTGGACATGCTCCAGGCGATGAACACCGGCCACGACGGGTCCCTGTCGACGGTGCACGCGAACACACCACGCGACGCGATCGCCCGTCTCGAGACCATGGTGCTCATGGCCGGGATGGAGCTCCCCGTCCGAGCGATCCGCGAGCAGGTCGCCTCGGCGCTGGACCTGATCGTGCACATCTCCCGCCTTCGCGACGGCAGCCGCCGCGTCACCCACGTGACCGAGGTGCACGGGATGGAGGGGCAGGTCGTCACCCTCCAGGACGTGTTCCTGTTCGACTACTCCGCTGGACTCGACGCCGACGGCCGCTTCCTCGGCTCGCAGCGCCCCACCGGGATCCGACCACGGTTCGTCGAGCACCTGACCCAGCTCGGCATCCCCGTTCCCGCGGTCGTCTTCGGTGCCCCACTCTCGGGGACCGATGACCTCTCCACCCGACGGATCGGGCCATGAAGTTCCGCTCGCGTCTGCTCGTGTCGGCCGGTGCGATGGCCGCGGTCGTCGCGGCATCGGCGGCCCTCGCCATTGCGGCAGGGACCGTGACGATCGAGGACGTCGACGTCAGCGGCCACCCGAACGTGCGCATCGAGGTCACAGCGCCGGCCGCCGTCGACCCGGACGAGGCCGAAAGCTCCTTCACGGTCACCGAGGATGGCGAGCGCCGGTCGGTGTCCGTCACACAGCTGGCTTCGGAGGACATCGAGATCGTCCTCCTCGTCGATACCTCCGGGAGCATGCAGGGGGAGCCGATCGAAGCGGCCAGGCGGGCGGCGGAGGCTTTCCTGGATCGCCTCCCCGCAGAGGTGGACGTCGCGGTGGTCAGCTTCGGCTCCGGCGCATCGGTCCTCGCTCCTTTCTCCACCGACCGGACCGCGACGAAGGTGGCGATCGCCAGCCTGGCGGCCGCAGGCAGGACCGCGCTGTACGACGGCGTCACGACCGCGTTGGCACAGTTCTCGCCGGAGGACGCGACGGCGCGGCGCTCCATCGTGCTCCTGTCGGACGGCGGGGACACCGCCAGCGCGACGACGCTCGACGACGCCGCCGGCGCCCTGGAGGCCTCCGGCGCGCGCCTGTACGCGATCGAGCTGCGTACCCCCGAGACCGATCCCGAGCCACTGGCACGGTTGGCCGAGGTGAGCGAGGGACGGGTCGTCCCGGTGGACGACGCCAGCGGTCTCGACACGGTGTACACCAGCATCGCATCAGAACTCGTCAGCCGGTTCGAGCTCACCTACCGCTCGGAAGCCGACGGTCCCTCAACGGTGCGCGTTGACTTCGCCGCCGACGGCGTCCGGGCCTCCGGCGAGCAGCGGATCACGCTCCCGGCCGCTGCACCGGCACCATCGACGCCGCAGCCCGCGCCCCGCCCGCCCGACGAGCTGGTCGCCGTGTCGTCGCTGTGGACGAACCCGTTCGTGCTCGGGGCAGGCGGTCTGGCGGTGTTCGCTGGCCTCCTCATCCTGACCTACGTGGTTGTCGCTGCCCGCGAGCCGCACCGGCGCCTGGCGGCAGAGGCGGGGGTGGCCCGAGTTCCCCGCACGACCAGCTTCGCCGGCCTGGCGGGCCAGGCCAGCATGCTGGCGGAACGGCAGCTGGAGCGCCGCGGACGCACCGGGGCACTCAACGACGCGCTGGAGCGCGCAGGCCTCGACCTCCGCCCCGGCGAGTACGTCGTGCTAACCGCTTGCGCCGCCACGACAGCGTTCGGGGTCGGGCTGATGATGGCCAACCTCGCCGTCGGGGTGCTGTTCGCGGTCCTGTCCGTCGTCGCGGCGCGCACGCTGCTGTCGGTGTTGGCCGCGCGACGACAGGCGAGGTTCGCCGACCAGCTCGGCGACGTGCTGCAACTGCTGGCCGGGAGCCTGCGGGCGGGGTACGGGCTGATGCAGGCGATCGATGCGGTCGGGAGGGAGGCGGATGCTCCGGCTGCGGAGGAGTTCGGCCGGGTCATCATCGAGGCCCGTCTCGGGCGCGACGTGTCGCAATCACTGCGAGCCCTGGCCGACCGGGTTGCGAGCGAGGACTTCGCGTGGGTGGTGCAGGCGATCGAGATCCACCGAGAGGTGGGGGGTGACCTCGCAGAGGTCCTCGACACGGTCGCCGCCACCATCCGGGAGCGCAACCAGATCCGCCGCCAGGTGAAGGCGCTCAGCGCGGAGGGGCGCTACTCCGCCTACGTCCTACTGGCCCTCCCGTTCGTGGTAGCTGGGTTCATCACGATGACGAGCCCCGACTACCTCTCGGATCTCACGCGGACCGTTCCCGGCATCGTGATGCTGGGCATGGCCGGCGTGTTCATGGCTGTCGGAGCCCTGTGGCTGCGCAAGCTCACGCGGCTGGTGTTCTGACTCTCGTTGGATAGGACGACGGAGATGCCGATCCCGATCATGGTGGCCGCGGTGGCGGTGGGCTGTTCCCTGCCTCTGATGTGGTGGTCGTTGGCCTCGGCGCGGACGCCGGGACGCAGCGCACGCGACAACCTCGGTGCGACCGACCTCCGCCAGGCCGTTCTCGCACGGTCGGCGAGCGAGCGGGCACTCCGTCCGCTGGGCCAGTTCCTCGCCGAACGTGGCCGGCGCCTGACCCCGGCGAGTTGGGCGGCCGCACTGGACCGGCGCCGGATCCTCGCAGGCCAGCCGGTCACGTGGCCGATGGAGCGTCTCCTCGCGGCGAAGGTGGTGCTCGGCCTCGGCGGCCTGCTCGTCGGCTACCTGCTGTTCTCCTCGAACCGCACGGCGATGTGGTTCCTGCTGTGGTTGGCGGTCACCGCGCTCGCGTACTTCGCCCCCGACCTCCTGCTGATGAGCAGGGGTCAGGAACGCCAGGCCGAGATCCAGCGGGAGCTGCCGGACACGCTCGATCAGATGACGATCGCGGTCGAGGCCGGCCTGGGGTTCGACTCGGCCATGGCCAGGTCGGCCAGGAGCGGCAGCGGGCCACTGGCCCAGGAGTTCACCCGGACGCTTCAGGAGGCCCAACTCGGCGTCTCGCGGTCGGCGGCTCTGCGCCACCTCATGGAGCGCACGAACGTCCCCGACCTGCGTCACTTCGTCCTCGCGCTGATCCAGGCGGAGAACTACGGCATCCCGGTCGCCGACGTGCTGCGCACACAGGCGGCGGAGCTGCGGGTCAAGCGTCGCCAGCGCGCCGAGGAGCACGCGATGAAGATCCCGGTGAAGATCGTCTTCCCCGTGGTGCTGTGCATCCTGCCTGCGCTGTTCATCGTCATCCTCGGCCCAGCTGCGATCCGCATCTACCAGACCTTCGCCGGGATGGGCTGATGGAGGACCCTCGACGGCGGTACACGCCGACGACCGCGGCCGCCGCACTGGACGCGCTGCTCACCGCGGACGACCACGGCGGGACCGTCCGGGGAGCCCCGTTGCCCACCGGGTTCGACGTCCTCGACACCACCCTCGGGGGCGGCATCGGCTCCACGGACCTCGTCCTGCTCGCCGGGTTGCCCGGTGTTGGGAAGACCGTCGCTGCCCTTCAGGTGGCCCGACACCACGCACGGTCAGGTGGCGACGTCGTCTACGCCTGCTACGAGCACACGGCCGGCGAACTGCTCACCCGGCTGCTGCTCATGGAGCTCGGCCAGGACGGCGACCACCTCGACCCCCACCTGGAGCTGCTGCGCGAGGCGGTGCGGGACAGCCTTGGTGCATCCCTGTCGTTCCGCGCACTCGTCGACCGTGAACCGCTGCTCGCAGCCGCCATCGACCGGCTTCGTGGCTACAGCGACCGCCTGTGGCTGGTATCGGCATCCGGGGCTCACACCGGTGTCGGAGAGCTGGCGGACCTCGTCGAGGAGCACCTCGCCGGCGGGGGGCTGCTCATCGTCGACTACCTGCAGAAGGTGGCGGTCAAGCCGGAGCCGCCCGACGAGGCCGAGAAGGTGACCCGCATCGCCGAGGCGCTCAAGGACTTGGCGCTAAGCCGCCAGGTGCCGGTGTTGGCCATCACGGCAGCTGACCGCAGCGCCCTCGACTCACCACGGCTGCGGCTGCATCACCTCCGAGGCTCCTCCGCGCTGGCATACGAGGCGGACGTCGCGGTGCTCCTCAACGACAAGTCGCGCTGCGTGTCCAAGGTTCACCTCGCGTACGACACGGTGCGCGCGGAGGGCTTCCGCCACTACGTGGTCTTCAGCGTCGAGAAGAACCGGGGCGGGCCGGCGCTGGTCGACCTCGAGTTCCGCAAGGACTTCGCGCACTACCGCTTCGACCCGGAAGGTGACTACGTGCGCGAGCGCCTGGTCGACGAGCGCCTGAACGTCGAGTAGCCGGGATGCGGCGATGGAGCACCCGGTGGGCGGCTGCCGTGACGTCGGCCGTCCTGCTGACAGGGTGCGCAACCGGCGACACCTTCAGCGCGAACCCGGACGCCCACGCAGCCGTCGAGCCGCCGCCGACAGCCGAAGAACCGCTCACCCCGACGGTCGCGTGGGAGCCGTGCGAGGCCCCGTTCGAGTGCGCCACCGTCCCGGTCCCGCTGGATCACGACGATCCGGCCGCGGAGACGATCGACCTGGCGCTGATCCGCCTGCCGGCGCCGCCGGCCGGGCGTCGCATCGGCTCGCTCGTGATCAACCCGGGCGGGCCGGGATCCTCCGGCGTGGACTTCGTCCGCGCCTGGAGCGTCCAGGTCATCCCGGCCGAGCTGCGCGCCCGCTTCGACATCGTCGGCTTCGACCCCCGCGGTGTGGCTGCCAGCCGGCCCGTCAGCTGCAACGGCGGCTCCAGGGCCTTCCTATCGCAGGACCTCGCCCCCGATGACGCCGGCGAGACCGCGGCGGTCCTCGCTGCGGCGGAGGCGTACGCCACCTCCTGCGGCGACGCCAGCGCGGACCTGCTGGCCCACGTCGCGACCGCGAACGTCGTGCGTGACCTCGACGCCATCCGTGTCGCGCTCGGCGACGCGGAGCTGACCTACCTCGGCTACTCGTACGGGACGCGCATCGGGGCCGCCTACGCCGATCTGTTCCCCGAGAACGTCCGTGCGCTGGTGCTCGACGGTGCGGTCGATCCCACGCTGGATCTCACCGGTCAGGTCCGCGCGCAGGCGGGTGCGCTCGAAGCCGCGCTGAGCGAGTTCCTCGCCACCTGCGCATCCGACGAGCACTGCCCACTGCCCGCTGAGCGGTCGACGTTGGCGGCCTTCGACGCGCTGATGGCCGACCTCGACGCGCGCGGGCTACCGGCGCCAGAGCTCGGTGGACGGCTGGAACCCGGGCAGGCCGCCGTCGCAGTGCTCGCGTTGCTGCGTGATCGGCCCCGGTGGCCGCTGCTGGCGGCAGCGCTCGCGCTGGCATGGGAGGGCAACGGGTCGCTGCTGGCTGCGCCCCTCGCACCGGTCGCGGGCGATGGTGACGCTCTCGCCGACGAACTGGCGTCCCTGATGGCGGTGAACTGCCTGGACGTGCCGGCCCCGGCGCCGGGAGAGCTGCCGGCGCTCGCGACCGACCTCGCGGCGAGCGCCCCGCGCTTCGGCCCGGTGTCACTGTTCCTGCACGCACCATGTGCGTTCTGGCCGGTCGCCGCGGAGGGCGCTCCTCGCGAGATCGCGGCTCCTGGGACGCCACCGATCGTGGTCATCGGCAACCGCGGCGATCTCATCACGCCGTTCGGCTGGTCCGAGAGCCTGGTCGCCCAGCTGGACAGCGGCGTGCTGCTGACCCGGGACGGGGATCGTCATACGGCCTTCGGCGGCGAGAACGTCTGCACCGACCGCGCCGTGATCCGCTACCTGATCGAGCTAACCCCACCCGATCCGACCAGGTCGTGCGGCTGACCCACGCTGGCGTGGCCGTCGTTCAGTTGGCCACACCCCACCGGTCCTGGCAACGCTTGGAGCTGCGCAGGTCGACAGCCCGGAACGCCATCAGCTTCTCCTGCCACGCCGGGACCGGCGCGACGCCGTGTCGGTCACCCGGGCTGATCTCGTGCAGTTTGCCGCCTCGGACGTACAGCACGGCGACGTCCGGGTGGTCGTCCAGGTAGGCGCGTAACGTCAACCACGGCAGCGCGTACTCGTTGTCCGCGTACCACTGCAGCCCGGGATCCGACGACGATCGGATGGCCACGAGATCCTCCTGGACATCCGTCAAGGGCAGCGTGGCAGGGATGACGAGATGGTTCGACGTGCCCGCCACCGTGACGAGGTTGCTGTACATGTCGAAGCCGAACGCGGTCTTGAGCTCCAGGTACGGGGTTAGTCCGTTCAGCAGGACCAGCACCGGGACGAGCGCCATGGCTCTCCCGGGGAGGGCGAACAAGCCTGGCTCCGCAGCAGGTCGGTGCAGCAGCACGTGCATGACGACGACGAGCACGCACACCGCTCCGTAGGCGAACCACAGGAGGTAGGCCCCCGCCAGCGCCAGCACGGCTAGGCCCGGGTTGGCCGGCCCGAGCGCGGCCAGCAGCAGGACGGCGACGACCAGGATCAATACGTGCGCGCCCGCCTCCACGAGACCGCCCGCCCGACCGCGGGCCGTGATCTTCGACCGCAGCCAGCCGGCGAAGCCCGGCGGCAGGAACAAGACGAACAGCGCCAACAGCAGCGACGAGAAGTCGAAGAACGGGTGCGCAAGATCGGCCGCCAGCACCGTGTGGAACCCGACGGCCAGCACCACGCCCACGGTGCGGGTACGGCGCAGGACCAGCAGGACGGGGACCGCAAGCTCCACGAGGATCGTCCCGGCGACCACGGCCCCGGACACCCCGCCAGCCACGAGGTCGTCCAGGCCGAAGACCGCCAGCGACTCGCGGGCGAAGAACGTCGCGCAGCTCACCGCCGGGTCGAGGAAGTCCTGGTTGAGCTTCGCGAAGGCCGCGAAGGCGTAGAAGATCAGCAGGATCCAGCGGGCCGCCGGTGCGAACGTGCGGAACAGCTTGGCGGCGTCCAGCCTCCGATCCCTCCACCAGACCGAGGCCGCGGACGCCAGCACGGCCAGGCTGACGAAGCCGCCGACCAACCAGTGGTTGCCCAGACGCGGCGTCTCCAGCCACACGCTCAGCAGCTGCAGCGCCCCCAACAGGACGAAAAGCCGCACGTCGCGTGGTCTGACCAGCACCGCGACGGCGACGCCCCCGAGCGCCAAGAGGTTCACCCCCAGCGCCGTGGGTTCGGGGAAGGCCTCGAAGCGCATCGGTCCGCTGAAGATGTGGAACAGGACCGCGATGGCCCACATGACCGAGAAGGTCACCGCCGCGGCGCTCTCGTGGGTTCCGCGGCGCTCCGCGACTCCGTCGCCCCGAGCGACCGCCACGCCCCGGACGTCGTCTGACACGTGGATAGCCCAACGGATGCTGACAGCCGGACGGGATGCTACCCCCGCCCAGACGCCACGATCCGCGCACCGGATAGGCTCGGCGGCGTGGGCCACGGCGACCCCGCGCGGCCCCAGTGGACGCAACGAGCTCGCCGCCTCGACGCGACGGGAGGAGGGACCGCACGTGGCGACCAACGAGCAGGCCGCGGGCGACACCCATCAGCCTCTCGAGCCGGCACTGGACGCGCCCGAGCCGGATCACGAAGGACCCGACCTTCGATCGCTGGTCAATCCCGACGTCGATCCGGAAGACCTGTTGCCCAACCTCGAGCCCGTGCAGCTCCTTGACCGAGAGGGGATGTTCCACGAGCACGACAGCTACCCGCTGGACCTCAAGGGCGAGGACCTGCGGCGCCTGTACCGCCACATGGTGGTCGCACGTCGCGTGGACCAGGAAGCGATCAACCTGCAGCGTCAGGGCCAGCTCGGAGTCTACGCGTCGTGCCGCGGCCAGGAAGCCGCGCAAGTCGGTAGCGCCTATGCGCTGGCCGACCACGACTGGATCTTCCCGTCCTACCGGGAACTGGCGGCCGGGATCACCCGCGGGATCGACACGGCCGCGACGCTGCACCTGTACCGGGGGACGTGGTTGTCCGACCACGACCCGCACGAGTTCAACTTCGCGTTGATGACGATCCCGATCGGGACGCAGACGCTGCACGGCGTCGGGTTCGCGATGGGCGCACGGCTCGACGACAACCCGATCGTCGCGCTGATCTACTTCGGTGACGGTGCCACGTCGGAGGGCGATACCAACGAGGCGTTGAACTTCGCAGGGGTGTTCCAGGCGCCGTGTGTCTTCTACTGCCAGAACAACCAGTACGCGATCTCGGTCCCGCTGTCGAAGCAGACCCACGCCCCGTCGATCGCACACAAGGGCGTTGGGTACGGGATGCCGGGGCGGCGGCTGGACGGCAATGACGTCCTCGCGTCCTACGCGGTGACCAAGTGGGCGGTCGAACGGGCCCGCGCGGGGGACGGGCCGACGCTGATCGAGGCGCTGACCTACCGCATGGAGGCCCACACCACCTCCGACGACGCGACCCGGTACCGCGCGCAGGAGGAGCTGGAGTACTGGGCGACGTTCGACCCCATCTCGAGGATGGAGACGTTCCTCAAGCGCCGCGACCTGTGGGAGGACGCCTTCGCCGACGACGTCGCCGAGCAAGCCAGGCAACAGGCCGAACACGTCCGCAAGCAGATCTACGACGCGCCTCACCCGGATCCGCTCGAGCTCTTCGAGCACGTCTACGTCGAGCCCCCGCCGCACCTGCAGCGCCAGCGTGAGCAGCTGCGGGCCGAGCTCGAGGCCGCCGAGGAGCGCTGAACGTGGCCACGGTGACGATGGCGCAGGCCCTCAACCGGGCTCTGCATGACGAGATGGCGACGGACGACCGGGTGCTGGTCTTCGGGGAGGACGTCGGCCGGCTCGGCGGTGTGTTCCGCGTCACCGACAAGCTGCAGGACGGCTTCGGCCAGGAACGCTGCTTCGACACGCCGCTGGCCGAGTCGGCCATCCTGGGCACGTCGCTGGGCTTGGCGCTGTACGGGTTCAAGCCGGTCCCGGAGATCCAGTTCGACGGGTTCGCCTACCCGGCGTTCGAGCAGCTGGTCAGCCACATCGCCAAGTACCGCAACCGCTCGCGGGGAACGGTCACCATCCCCGTCACGGTGCGCATCCCCTACGGGGGTGGCATCGGTGCCGTGGAGCATCACTCGGAGAGCCCAGAGACCTACTGGGTGCACACAGCCGGGCTGAAGGTGGTGACCCCGAGCACCCCGTCGGACGCCTACACGATGTTGCGTCAGTCGATCCAGCACCCCGATCCGGTGGTGTTCCTCGAACCCAAGCGACGCTACTGGATGAAGGAGGACTGCGAGTTGCCGGTCGACGACCCGCGGCCCTTGCACCAGGCGGTCGTCCGTCACCAGGGCAGCGACGTCACGCTGGTCGCGTACGGGCCGATGGTGCGGACGGCGACGGAGGCCGCCGGCGCGGCCGCCGACGAGCTCGATGCGAGCGTCG
Organism: Actinomycetota bacterium; assembly: GCA_019347675.1. Lineage (NCBI taxonomy): Bacteria > Bacillati > Actinomycetota > Actinomycetota bacterium. The sequence goes on from JAHWKW010000013.1 coordinate 85,545, forward strand.
AGGTGGTGGACCTGCGTTCGCTGAACCCGCTCGACGAGCGCAGCATCGTCGCGTCGGTGCGGAAGACCGGCCGGTGCGTCGTGGTCCACGAGGCGGCGATGACCCTGGGGATGGGCGCCGAGATCGCCGCCCGGGTGCAGGAGATGGCCTTCTACCACCTCGAAGCGCCCGTGCTCCGCGTCACCGGGTTCGATACCCCCTACCCACCGGCGAAGCTCGAGTTGTTCTGGCTGCCCGACGTTGATCGCATCCTGGATATCGTGGACCAGTCGCTGTCCTTCTAGAGGCGACGGTGCGCTGGCGTCCGACGGCGACCTGTCAGGAGGAGCAGGTGGGAGCCGGCGGTGTTCGACCGCAGACGCCAGATGGGAGCGAGCGCATGGGTGAGATCCGCGACTTCGTTGTCCCCGACCTCGGCGAGGGCCTGGAGTCGGGGGAGATCGTCGCGTGGCACGTCGACGTCGGGGACCACGTCGAGCTCAACCAGGACATCTGCGAGCTCGAGACCGCCAAGGCGACGGTGTCCGTGCCCTGCCCGTTCGCGGGGACGGTCGTCGAACGCTTCGGCGAGGTCGGCGAGGAGCTGGCGGTCGGCGAGCCGCTGGTCCGCATCGACGTGGAGGACGTCGCCGCGGCAGCCGACGTCCCAGAGGGCGTCGACGACCAGCTCGAGGTGGCCGACGAAGCCGCCTCGGCCGACTCCGAGGCGGGCCCGGAGGCCGGCGCCGAGGACGACGCCGCAGACGACGCTCACGACACCGATGTGCTGGTGGGGTACGGCGCCGCGGCGGGATCGGCGACGCGGCGGCGGCGGAACGCGACGCGCAAGCAACCCACCGGCCCGGGTGGGGACGGCGACGCGGCCTCGGCGAGCCGATCGCAGCGGCCCCTGGCCCCCCCGCCCGTGCGCAAGCTCGCGAAGGACCTCGGCGTCGACCTGGCAGCGATCGCTCCCGGGTCGGGCAAGGGCGGGATCGTCACCCGCGACGACGTCCGCGCCGCCGCGCAGGCAGCCGCTGGCGCGCCCGAGGCGCAGCAGGCTCCCGAGGCGGTCGTACCCCACACCGGCGTGGCAGCCGCCGACCTCGGCTTTCGAGGGCGCGCGCCGGGTGATGTGATCGCGCTGTCGGGGATCCGCAAGCGCATCGCCGAGAAGATGATCCGGTCGCGGACCACCATCCCGCACGCCTCGGCATCCGTCACCGTCGACTGCACCGCGACGTGGGAGCTGGCCGACCGGCTGACGCGGTCGGCACGGTCGGAGGGTCACAGCGGCCGGATCACGGCCTTCGCGGTCATGGCGCGCGCCACGGTCCTGGCGCTGCGGAGGTTTCCGATCCTCAACGCCTTCCTCGACGAAGACGCCGACGAGATCCGCCTGCTGGAGGGCATCCACCTCGGCGTCGCGGTCGACACCGACCGGGGCCTGCTGGTCCCGGTGGTTCGCGACGCCCACCGGCGTTCCACGCTGCGGCTGGCCCGCGAGCTCACCCGGTTGGCAGCGGCCGCCCGGGACGGCTCGATCCGGCCCGAGGAACTGACCGGCGGGACCTTCACCGTCAACAACTACGGGTCGCTCGGGAACGACATCGCCGACCCGATCGTCAACCACCCCGAGGCTGCCATCCTCGGCGTCGGAGCGACCAAGGAGCGGCCCTGGGTGGTGGACGGAGCACTGGCGGTGCGCCGGACAGTGACGCTCACGGTCGCCTTCGACCACCGCATCGCCGACGGCGGCGACGCCGGCCGGTTCGTGTCGTACGTCGGGGAGCTGGTCGAGGAACCGTCGCGGATCCTGCTGCACAGCTGAAGCCGCGCGCGGCGGGCACCGGACCCTCCGGGTCGTGCGTCGGCTGACGCGGCGGCCACACCCGACGGACGGACGGTGCGATGGTCGGGGCGGTCCCCGGCGAGCCGGAACCCGCCTGCCTACAGTGGCCGGCGGGCATCCACTACGCACCAAGGGAGGGCACCTTGAGCCGCGCCGCCACGCCTGCGGCCCCGGATCCCGGGACGGAGCAGCACCACGAGGGCCGCAGTCGCGTGGTCGTCGAAGGCGTCACGCCGCAGGTGGGCCTGGGGCGCTACGCGGTCAAGCGCACGGTCGGTGAGGAGGTCGTCGTCGAGGCGGACGTCTTCACCGACGGCCACGACGAGATCTCGTGCGATGTGCGGTGGAGGACGGCCGGGACGGACCGGCGCGAACCCAACCACGGTCCCTGGCACGACGTCGCCATGGAGACTCTCGGCAACGATCGCTGGCAGGCGCCGTTCACGGTCACCGAACTGGGTTTCTACGAGTACGCCATCATCGCGTGGGTCGACCGGTTCAAGACGTGGGTGCACGACCTGGAGAAGCGCGTCGCAGCCGACCAGGACGTCGGCATCGACCTGCTCATCGGCGCCGAGCTGATCGACGAGGCCGTCGCCGGTGCCGACGGACCGGACGCCGACCGGCTACAGGAGTACGCCGACCGACTCCGCGGGGACGCCCCGATGTGGGAGCGTGCGCAGGCGGCGCTGCACGAGGAGCTGACGATCCTGATGCGTCGCCACGGACCCAAGCGGTTCGCGACCACCTACCCGTACCTGCTGCCGGTCTGGGTGGACCGGGAACGCGCTCGCCACAGCGCATGGTACGAGATGTTCCCGCGCTCGGCGTCGCCCGATCCGGACCGGCACGGCACCCTCCAGGACGTGATCGACCGCCTCCCGTACGTCGAGGCACTGGGGTTCGACGTGCTGTACCTCCCGCCGATCCACCCGATCGGCGAGACAGCGCGGAAGGGCCGCGACAACTATCCGGTCGCCGACGTGGGCGACGTCGGTAGCCCCTGGGCGATCGGCTCCCACGATGGCGGGCACAAGTCGGTGCACCCGGAGCTCGGCACGGTCGAGGACGTCGCGAAGCTGGCCCAGGCCTGCCGCGATCGCGGGTTGGAGATCGCTCTGGATGTCGCCTTCCAGTGCTCACCTGATCACCCGTACGTCCGTGAGCACCCCGAGTGGTTCCTCCACCGCCCCGACGGGACGATCCAGTACGCCGAGAACCCGCCGAAGAAGTACCAGGACATCTACCCGTTCGATTTCGAGACCGAGGACTGGCAGGCCCTGTGGGAGGAGCTGAAGAGCATCTTCACGTTCTGGGTCGACCAGGGCGTGCGGGTCTTCCGGGTTGACAACCCGCACACCAAGCCGTTCCCGTTCTGGGAGTGGTGCATCGCCGAGATCCGGCGCGATCACCCCGACGTGATCTTCCTGTCCGAGGCGTTCACCCGACCCAAGGTGATGGCTCAGCTCGCCAAGCTCGGGTTCACCCAGTCCTACACCTACTTCGCGTGGCGGAACGACGCGTGGAGCCTGCAGCAGTACTTCACCGAACTGACCCGGACGGACCTGGTCGAGTACTTCCGGCCCAACGCCTGGCCGAACACGCCCGACATCCTGACCGAGTACCTGCAGTACAACGGACGCCCGGCGTTCGTGCAGCGGTTGATCCTGGCCGCGACCCTCGCGGCGAACTACGGCATCTACGGCCCCGCCTTCGAGCTGCAGGAGCACGTCGCGGTCCGGCCGGGTTCCGAGGAGTACCTGCACTCCGAGAAGTACGAGGTCCGCCACTGGCCACTGGATGCGGAGGGGTCGCTGCGCGACCTGATCGCCCGCGTGAACCGGATCCGTCGCGACCATCCAGCCCTGCACGCAGATCGTCGGCTGCACTTCCACACGATCGACAACCCGGCGATGCTGGTGTACTCGAAGTCCACGCCCGATCTCAGCGACGTCATCCTGTGCGTGGTCAACACCGATCCCCACAACACGCAGTCGGGCTGGACCCACCTGGACCTGCACGATCTCGGCCTGGACGACGGCGAGCCCTTCCAGGCCCACGACCTGCTGACCGGGGCGCGGTACCCCTGGCAGGGTTCGGCCAACTTCGTGCAGCTGTCTCCGGACGTGCCAGGGCACGTTTTCCGCATGCTGCCGCAGCACCGCACCGAGCGCGACTTCCCGACCTACCGATGACCGCCCGGATGCTCGACGGACACGGCGGCTTCGACGACGATCCGCTCTGGTACAAGGACGCGGTCGTCTACGAGCTGCACGTCCGCGCCTTCCACGACAGCGACGCGGACGGGATCGGCGACTTCGCCGGGCTGACCGAGAAGCTGGACTACCTCCGTGACCTCGGTGTCACGGCCCTGTGGCTACTGCCGTTCTACCCGTCGCCGCTGCGTGACGACGGGTACGACATCGCCGACTACACCGCGGTACACCCGTCGTACGGCAACCTGCGGCAGTTCAAGAGGTTCCTGCGCGAGGCCCACCGCCGTGGACTGAAGGTGATCACCGAGCTGGTCATCAACCACACCTCCGACGAGCATCCGTGGTTCCGACGGGCGGTGGCGGCGCCGCCGGGCAGCAGCCACCGTGACTTCTACGTGTGGAGCAAGACCGCTCACCGCTACGAGGACGCCCGGATCATCTTCCAGGACTTCGAGTCGTCGAACTGGACCTGGCACCGCGGTGCCGACGCGTACTACTGGCACCGGTTCTACTCTCACCAGCCGGACCTCAACTACGACAACCCCGAGGTCACGGCGGCGGTCGAGGAGGTCCTCGACTTCTGGATGGACCTGGGTGTGGACGGGATGCGCCTGGATGCCATCCCGTACCTCGTCGAGCGGGAAGGCACCAACTGCGAGAACCTCCCCGAGACCCACCAGGTCCTGAAGGACCTGCGCAAGCACCTCGACGCCACGCACGACAACCGCATGTTCCTCGCCGAGGCGAACCAGTGGCCGGAGGACGCCGCAACCTACTTCGGTGACGGCGACGAGTGCCACATGAACTTCCACTTCCCCCTGATGCCTCGACTGTTCATGGCGGTGCGGATGGAGGATCGCTTCCCGATCATCGACATCCTGCAGCAGACGCCCGAGATCCCCGAGGTCTGCCAGTGGGCGGTGTTCCTGCGCAACCACGACGAGCTGACGCTCGAGATGGTCACCGACGAGGAACGCGACTACATGTACCGGGCGTACGCCCGTGAGGAACACATGCGGGTCAACCTCGGCATCCGCCGGCGGTTGGCACCGCTGCTGGGCAACAACCGCCGCTTGATCGAGCTGCTGAACGGCCTGCTGTTCTCGATGCCCGGCACGCCCGTCCTGTACTACGGCGACGAGATCGGCATGGGTGACAACATCTTCCTCGGCGACCGCAACGGCGTCCGCACCCCGATGCAGTGGTCGTCGGACCGCAACGCCGGGTTCTCGCGCGCCAACCCGCAGCGGCTGTACCTGCCCATCATCATCGATCCCGAGTACCACTTCGAGACGGTGAACGTCGAGGCGCAGCAGGCCAACCCGTCGTCGTTGCTGTGGTGGATGAAACGCCTGATCGCGTTGCGCAGGCGACATCGGGTGTTCGGTCGGGGAACCATCGAGTTCCTGTTCCCCGACAACCCGAAGGTGCTGGCGTTCGTCCGTGCGTACGGCAACGAGCGGGTCCTGGTGGTGGCCAACCTCAGCCGGTTCACGCAGGCGGTCGAGCTCGACCTGTCCGACTACCGGGGGGCCACCCCGGTGGAGATGTTCGGCCGCACGCCGTTCCCCTCGATCGGGGAGCTGCCCTACTTCCTGACGCTCGGGCCGCACAGCTTCTACTGGTTCACGATCGACCACACCCGCGAGGAGATCGCCGTCGGGTACCGCGGCCAGCAGGCGGAACCGGCACCGAGCGTGGCCGCCGAGGAGCGCGCAGTGCCGGTCGTGACCACCACGGGTTCGTGGCAGAGCCTGTTCCGTGGCCGCACCACCGCCGCGGTGGAACGGGTGCTGCCGGCGATCCTGGCGGAGCGGCGCTGGTTCGGGGGGAAAGCCCGGACCGTTCAGATGATCGCGGTCGAGGAGAGCGTGTCCATCCCGGTGGCCGACGGCGCCTGCGAGCTGGTCATCCTCCGCGTCCAGTACACCGAGGGCGAGCCAGAGACCTACGCCTTGCCGGTGGCGTTCGTCGAGGAGCAGTACGAGGGCGGTGTGCTGGCCGACATCCCCACCGCGGTGCTCGCCCGGGTCCGCCCCCGGAGCGGGAAGGGCGACAGCGGCGTGCTGTTCGACGCGATGTGGAAGCGCGAGTTCGCCGAGGCACTGCTGGAGATGGTCGGTCGCCGCCGCAGGATCTCCGCGGCGCACGGTGAGGTGCAGGCCACCCCGGCGCGGGCGTTCCGTCAGCTGCGCGGCACCGACCAACTGGAACCGTCGGTGGTCCGCGCCGAGCAGTCGAACACGTCGGTGCTGTACGGGCAGCGTCTCATCTTCAAGCTGTTCCGCCGTGTCGAGCCGGGCATCAACCCGGATCTGGAGATCGGGCGGTTCCTCACCGAACGGGTCGGCTTCGAACACACCCCGCCGTTGGCGGGCGTGCTGGAGTACCGGCGCCAGCGCGGGGAGCCGCTGACGCTGGCGCTGCTGCAGGGCTTCGTCCCCAACGAGGGCGACGCGTGGGCGTACACCCTCGACTCGCTCGACCGCTACTACGAGACCGCCCTCGCCGAGACGCGCGACGGCCCGGATCGGCCACAGCTGCCCCGGAAGACGCTCACCGCGCTGGCCCTCCAGGACATCCCCGACGAGGTGCACGCGCGCATCGGGCCGTACGTGCCGTCGGCGGAGCTGCTCGGTCAGCGCACCGGTGAGCTGCACATGGCCCTGGGGTCGGATCCCGACGACCCCGCGTTCGCCCCCGAACCGTTCACGACCCTCTACCAGCGTTCGCTGTACCAGTCGATGCGGACCCTGACCCGCAAGACGTTCCAGTTCCTGCGGCGCGGGTTGGAGGTCATCGAACCCGACAGCCGCGGTGACGCCGAGCGGCTCGCCGAGCGTGAGCAGGATCTCCTCGACCGGTTCCAGGCCCTCACGCAGCGCAAGCTCGATGCCGTCCGCATCCGCACCCACGGCGACTACCACCTGGGACAGGTGCTGCACACCGGCCGGGACTTCGTGATCATCGACTTCGAAGGGGAGCCGGCCCGGCCGCTGGGGGAGCGGCGGTTGAAGCGATCGCCGCTCCGCGACGTCGCGGGCATGGTGCGCTCGTTCCACTACGCGGCCTACGCCGGCCTGTTCGAGCAGATCGCACGGGGGGTCGCCGGACCCAGCGAGCAGGTCGAGGCCTTGGAGGACTGGACGCGGTACTGGTACGTGTGGGTCAGCGCAGCGTTCCTGCGCTCCTACCTCACCACCGTCGGCGACGCCCCGTTCGTCCCTGGCGACCATGAGCAGCTGTCGACCCTGCTGGAGGCCTACCTCCTGGAGAAGGCGGTGTACGAGCTCGGGTACGAGCTGAACAACCGCCCCGGCTGGGTGCGCATCCCTCTGCAGGGCGCGTTGCAGCTGCTGGAGAGCTGATGGTCGACGCCGATCCGCTGGCCGCACTGGCTGATCTGCACGGGATCCAGCGCACCTACGAGGACGCGTGGGGGCGCCGGCGCCGCGCCGGCGCGGACAGCATCCTCGCCGCCCTGCGTGCGCTGCGCGTCCCGATCGAGTCGCCAGAACAGGCCCCCGGGGTCCTGAAGGCCGGGCTGCGCGAGCGATGGGCGCGGCCGCTGGAACCGGTCGTGGCGGCGTTCGGCGGGGCGGTCGTCGAAGTCGAGGTCCGCCTGCCCGCCGAGGCGATCGATCACCCGGTCGTGTTCGAGCTGACGCTGGAAGCCGGGGAGCGGTACGTGTGGTCGGAGACCGCCGCGGGGAGGGCACCCCAAGCGGTCGAGACGCGCGACGGCGTGACCTACCAGGCGCACGTCTTCGACCTGCGCGACCTGCCCAACGGTTACCACGACCTGGTGGTCGAGACCGGCGCGGCCAGGGCCGCCGGGAGGGTGATCGTCGCCCCAGCGCGCGCCTACCATCCCGAGGACCGCGGGCACGGTTGGGGTGCGTTCCTCCCGCTGTACGCGCTGCGGACCGACCGCGACTGGGGCGCCGGCGACCTCACCGACCTGGCGTCGTTCGCGCGGTGGATCGGTGAGCGCGGCGGGGCGGTGGTGGGCACGCTCCCTCTCCTGCCGGTCTTCCTCGGTGGTCCCGGGGAACCCCACGACCCCAGCCCCTACAGCCCGGTGTCACGCCTGTTCTGGAACGAGCTGTACCTCGACCTCACCCGCGCACCGGAGTTCGACCGCTGCCAACCGGCACGGGCGCTCGTCGACTCCGACCGCTTCGCCGCCGAACGCGATGACCTGCGCCGTGCGTCACTGGTCGATTACCGCCGCCTGGCGCGGCTCAAGCGCGAGGTGCTCACCGCGCTGTCGCGGTGCTTCTTCGAGGATCCCGGCGACCGCCGCGGCGACCTGGAACGGCTCGTCGCCCAACGGCCCGAGGTCGAGGACTACGCGCTGTTCCGCGGCGCCGTGGCCCGGTACGGCTCGCCGTGGTGGGAGTGGCCCACCGGGCCGCGCGACGGGGAACTCGAACTCGACACGGTCGACCTCGACGTCGCACGGATGCACCTGTACGCCCAGCTGCTGGCCCGCGAGCAGGTCGCCGCGCTGGCCACCGACCTGCGCCGGTCGGGACAGCACCCGTACCTGGACCTGCCGATCGGGACGGTCGCGGACGGCTACGACGTGTGGCGTCACCGGGAGATGTTCGCGCGCGGGGCGTCGGCCGGAGCGCCCCCGGACAAGATCTTCACGGGCGGCCAGAACTGGGGGTTCCCGCCGCTGCACCCACATGCCGTGCGCGCGTCCGGCTACCGCCACGTGGTGGACGTGCTCCGCCACCACCTCGAGCTCGCCGACGAACTTCGCCTCGACCACGTGATGGCCCTGCACCGGTTGTTCTGGGTCCCCGACGGGATGGAGACGTCCGGCGGCGTGTACGTGCGGTACCCCGCCGACGAGCTGTACGCGGTCCTGTTGTTGGAGAGTCACCGCCACCGGTCGAGGGTGATCGGCGAGAACCTGGGCACCGTCCCCGACGAGGTCGAGGACGCGCTGCGCGAGCGGGGCGTCGCACGGATGTACGTGGTGCAGTACGAGGCGGACCCCGACGCCGACCCGGTCCTCCCGCCGATCCCCGCCGACACCGTCGCCAGCGTCAACACCCACGACATGCCGCCGTTCGCCCGGTGGTGGCACGGTCGCGACGCACAGGACGGGGTGGAGCTCGGACTCCTGGACGAGGTGGAGGCGGGACGCCACCGCGAAGACCGTGCCAAGGTGCGATCGAAGGTCGCTGCACTGCTCAACGCCCAGGGCGGGCTCGGCCCGGATCGGACCGAGGATCCCGGGGCCGTGCTGGAGGCGCTTCTGGAGTGGCTGGGTGCCAGCGACGCGCGGCTCGTCCTGGCCAACGTCGAGGATCTGTGGCAGGAGGACGAGCCACAGAACACGCCGGGCACCGTCGATGAGCGGATCAATTGGCGCCGCCGGGCGCGGCACCGGCTGGAGGATCTCGGCGACCTCCCCGGCGTGGTGGACGCCGTCGAACGGATCAGCAAGGCACGCTCGGCCGGAAGGACCTCAAGCGATGGCCAGTGACAGGCAGCAGGACGTGACCGAGGCGACCAGGCACGACAGCACCGGGAACGGTCCCGCCCCGATCGCCGAGGGCGCAGCCTCCCCCGAGGCGGCGGCCGACGCGGCCCCTCCTGCGGCGCCACCAGCCCCGGCCTGGTCGCGGCTCACCGCCGACGACCTGTACCTGTTCAACGAGGGGTCCCACCTGCGGCTCTACGACAAGCTGGGCGCCCACCTGGCGACCGACGAGGGGCAGGCAGGGGCGACCTTTGCGGTGTGGGCGCCCAACGCCGACTACGTCGCGGTGGTCGGCGACTTCAACGGCTGGGACCGCGGGGCGAACCCGCTTCGGGAGCGTCATGGCTCAGGGGTGTGGGAAGGGTTCATCCCCGGCGTCCAGCAGGCCGACGCCTACAAGTACCACGTCGCGTCCCGGCACGCCGGGTACCGGGCCGACAAGGCCGACCCCTACGCCGTGCACGCCGAGACGCCACCGCAGACGGCCTCGAAGGTGTGGGGCCTGGACTACGCCTGGGGCGACGACGAGTGGATGCGCACCCGCAGCGAGCACAACGACCTCGGCGCTCCGACCAACATCTACGAGCTGCACGTCGGCTCCTGGCGACGCCGCCCCGAGGATGGTGACCGGCCGCTGTCCTACCGGGAACTCGCCGAGCCCCTCGCCGAGTACTGCGTGCAGATGGGGTTCACCCACGTTGAGCTGCTGCCGATCACCGAATACCCGTTCGGCGGATCGTGGGGCTACCAGACGACCGGCTACTTCGCGCCCACCAGCCGGTTCGGGACCCCCCAGGACTTCATGGCGTTCGTCGACACGCTCCACCAGCACGGCGTCGGCGTGATCCTCGACTGGGTGCCGTCGCACTTCCCGAGCGACGAGCACGGGTTGGGTTACTTCGACGGGACGCACCTGTACGAGCACGCCGACCCGCGCCAGGGCATCCACCCGGACTGGAACAGCTTCATCTTCAACTACGGCCGGGCGGAGGTACGCAGCTTCCTCATGTCCAGCGCGATGTTCTGGCTGGACCGCTACCACATCGACGGCCTGCGCGTGGACGCCGTCGCGTCGATGCTGTACCTGGACTACTCCCGGCGGGAGGGGGAGTGGATCCCCAACGAATTCGGCGGGAACGAGAACATCGAAGCGATCAACTTCCTGCGCCGGTTCAACAGCGAGGTGTACGCCGCCTTCCCCGACGTCCAGACCATCGCCGAAGAATCCACCGCCTGGCCGATGGTGTCACGACCGACCTACATCGGTGGTCTCGGGTTCGGCATGAAGTGGGACATGGGGTGGATGCACGACACGCTCGAGTACTTCAGCCAGGACCCGGTGCACCGGGCGTGGCACCACAACCAGCTCACGTTCCGTGGGATCTACGCGTTCACCGAGAACTACTGCCTGCCCCTGTCCCACGACGAGGTCGTCCACGGCAAGGGGTCCCTGATCGAGAAGATGCCCGGCGACCGCTGGCAGCGGTTCGCCAACCTCCGGGCGCTGTACGGCTACATGTACACCACACCGGGGAAGAAGCTGCTGTTCATGGGCGACGAGATCGCTCAGTGGCGCGAGTGGAACCACGAGACCAGCCTCGACTGGCACCTGCTGGAGTACCCCGAACACGACGGCGTGCAGCGCTGGGTGCAGACGCTGGGCGCCACCTACCGACAGGAGCCGGCGCTGCACGAGCTCGACAACCATCCCGACGGCTGGGAGTGGGTCGACGCGTCCGACTGGCAGCAGAGCGTCATCACCTACGTGCGCAAGAGCCGCGAAGCGCGGGAGATCATCCTGGTTGCGTGCAACTTCACCCCGGTGCCCCGACACAACTACCTGGTCGGTGTGCCTCGCAGCGGCTTCTGGCGCGAGATCCTCAACAGCGACGCGGCCGAGTACGGCGGCAGCGGCATCGGCAACCTCGGGGGCGTGGAGACCGTCCCGTTCGCCGTGCACGGCCGGCCGTACGCCGTCAACCTCACCATCCCTCCGCTCGGCGTCGTCGTGCTCAAGGCCGAGTCCGAAGGGGGCTGGACCGAGTCACGTACGTGACCGGGGCGCGGCTCGGCGCGACGTGTTCGGGTGACGGCCGCACGGAGTTCCTGGTGTGGGCGTCCAAGGCCGAGCAGGTCGAGCTGCTCCTCGACGACCGGCAGATCGCGATGCAGCCCCTGCCGCGGGGGTACTTCCGTGCGGTCGCCGACGACGCGGGCCCGGGTACCCGGTACCGGTACCGCCTCGACGCCGACCTCGTCCGCCCCGACCCGGCATCGCGCCACCAGCCAGAGGGCGTGCACGGGCCCTCCGCCGTGGTCGATCCGGACTTCCCCTGGAGCGACCAGCACTGGCACGGCCTGCCGCTCCGGGACCACGTCATCTACGAGCTGCACGTCGGGACGTACACCGACTCCGGGACGTTCGACAGCGCAGCCAAGCGCCTCGACGAGCTCGCCGAGCTGGGGATCACCGCCGTCGAGGTGATGCCGGTCGCGGAGTTCCCGGGCGCACGCAACTGGGGCTACGACGGGGTGCTGCCGTTCGCGGCGCAGTCGACCTACGGCGGGCCCGACGGGTTCCGCCGTTTCGTCGATGCCTGCCACGCACGCGACCTGAGCGTCATCCTCGACGTGGTCTACAACCACTTCGGTCCCGAGGGCGCCTACCACGCCGACTTCGCCCACTACTTCACCGACCGCTACGGCACGCCGTGGGGTCCGGCGCTCAACTTCGACGACGCCTGGAGCGACGAGGTCCGGCGGTACTTCATCGAGAACGCGTCGTACTGGCTGGACGACTGCCACGTCGACGGCCTGAGGCTCGACGCGGTCCACGCGATCTTCGACCGGTCAGCGTTGCACATCCTCGACGAGCTCGGGCGCGCCGCCCATGACCTGGCCGAGCGTCGCAACCGCCGCATCGCGGTGATCGCCGAGAGCGACCTCAACGACCCGCGGCTGATCCGCCCACACGAGCTCGGCGGGTACGGGCTGGACGCCCAGTGGAGCGACGACTTCCACCACGCCCTGCACGCACTGCTGACGGGCGAGCGAGCCGGGTACTACGCCGACTTCGGTGGCGTCCGCCACCTCGCCGCCGCGCTGAACGACGGTTTCGTGTTCACCGGTCAACGGTCGGTTCACCGCGGGCGACGACACGGGGCGGCTCCAACCTCGGTCCCCGCGGAACGGTTCGTGGTCTGCGCCCAGAACCACGACCAGGTCGGTAACCGCCGTGACGGCGAGCGGCTGCCGGCGCTCGTGCCGTGGGACGCGCTGGCGGTCGCCGCCACCTGCGTCGTGCTGTCGCCGTTCGTCCCGTTGCTGTTCATGGGGGAGGAGTACGGCGAGACGAACCCGTTCCAGTACTTCGTCAGCCACACCGACGCGGACCTGATCGAGGCGGTACGGGCGGGACGGAAGGAGGAGTTCGCAGCGTTCGGGTGGGTGGGTGAGCCCCCCGACCCGCAAGACACCGCGACGTTCGAACAGTCCCGCCTCGACCACGGACGCAAGGACGAGGAACGGCACACCGCCCTCCTGGACCGCTACCGGCGGCTGCTGGCGTTGCGCCGCGACGTTCCGGCGCTGGCGTCGCTGGACCGCGAGCGCCTGGAGGTCACCACCGGCCATGCTCAGCCGGTGCTGGCGTGGCACCGCTGGACCACCGACGGTGACCGGGCGCTGGTCGCGGTCAACGCCGGAGACCAGATGGCGACGCTCGAGCGGCTGCGTGTCCCCGATGGCCGGTGGCGGTTGGTGGAAGGATCGCGAGACCCACCCCCGACCCTGTCCAGCGACGGAACAGCCGCGTTGACGCTGGGTCCCTGGGCCACCGCCGTGTACCGCTACGAGCGCGACCGCGTGCTCGAGTCCGTGGGCTGACCACAGCCAGGCCCGCCTGGAGTTGCCGTACCCTTCGAGCCGGCCGCAGCCACTGCCGCCTCTCACCGACCGCCACGAGGAACGAGCACGGTGCCGCGCTACGTCTGTGTCCACGGGCACTTCTACCAGCCGCCCCGCGAGAACCCGTGGCTGGGTTCCATCGAGGCGCAGGACTCGGCGTACCCCTACCACGACTGGAACGAGCGCATCACCGCCGAGTGCTACGCGACGAACGCGGCCTCGCGGGTCCTCGACGACACCGGCCGCATCGCCCATGTCATCAACAACTACGGGCGGATCAGCTTCAACGTCGGCCCGACGTTGCTTGCGTGGATGGCCCGCGCCGCCCCCGACATCCACCAAGCGATCGTGGACGCCGACCACGACAGCCAGAAGCGCTTCTCCGGACACGGCTCCGCGCTGGCCCAGGCCTACAACCACGTGATCATGCCCCTGGCCAACCCTCGGGATCGGCGCACGCAGGTGTCGTGGGGTGTCGCGGACTTTCGTCACCGTTTCGGCCGGGATCCCGAGGGGATGTGGCTGCCCGAGACGGCCGTCGACCTCGACACACTCGAGGCCCTGGCCGAACACGGCATCCGGTTCACGATCCTCGCGCCCCACCAGGTCCGGCGGGTCCGCCGCATCGGTGAACGCTCGTTCGCTGACGTGACCGCCGACGAGGTCGACACCAGCGTCGCGTACCGGGTGGCCCTGCCGTCGGGAGGGCGGCTGGCCGTGTTCGTCTACGACGGGCCGATCTCGCGGGCGGTGGCGTTCGAGGGACTGCTGTCCGACGGCCGGCTCCTCGCCGGACGGCTCGTCGGTGCCTTCCGCGACCACGGCGGCCCGCAGCTGGTGCACATCGCCACCGACGGGGAGAGCTACGGCCACCACCACCGCCACGGCGACATGGCGCTGGCCTTCGCCCTGCACCAGCTGCAGGCCGCCCCGGATGTGGAGCTGACCAACTACGGGGAGTTCCTCGAGCGGTACCCGCCCCGCCACGAGCTGCAGATCGCCGGGGACACGTCGTGGAGCTGCACGCACGGCGTGGAGCGTTGGCGGTCGGACTGTGGCTGCGGCGGCGACGGCCGCCCCGCGTGGGACCAGGGCTGGCGCGCCCCGCTCCGCGAGGCCCTGGACTGGCTCCGCGACGAGGTGAACGGCCACTTCGAGCGTCGTGCCGGGCTCACGCTGGCCGACCCGTGGGCGGCCCGCGACGCCTACATCCGGGTGGTCCTCGACCGCAGCGCGGCTGGCGTCTTCCTCGACGATCACGCCCACCGGCCGCTGAACGACCAGGAGCGCAGCCAGGCGTGGAAGCTGCTCGAGCTGCAGCGCCACGCCATGCTGATGTACACCAGCTGCGGATGGTTCTTCGACGACCTCGCTCGGATCGAGACGATCCAGGTGCTGCAGTACGCCGGCCGGGCGATCGAGTTGGCCGGTGAGGTGCTCGGGATCGACCTCGAAGGTGGGTTCCTGGACCGGCTCGCCCACGCCCGCAGCAACGACCCGGCCGAGGGCGACGGGCGGGACGTCTACGACCGCCACGTCCGCCCCGCCATGGTGGGCCCGGCCAAGGTCGCGGTCAACCACGTGGTGAGCTCCCTGTTCGACGGCCAGCCCCGCATCCCCAACTACACCGTCCAACGGGAGCGCGGACGGACGCTGACCGCAGGGGCTGCCCGCCTCGCGGTCGGGCGGGTGACGGTGCGGTCGGTGATCACCGCCGAGGCCGCCCGCCTGGAGTGCGGGGTGCTCCACCTCGGTGACCACAACCTCGACGCCGGGGTCCGTGACGCCGGTCAAGACGCCGCCTACGACGCGATGGCCGCCGAGCTCGGCGACGTCTTCGCCGTCGCGGACTTCCCCGCGGTGATCCGCCGCCTCGGGCGGCACTTCGGCGACCAGCGCCACTCCCTACGGACCCTGTTCCGCGACGAGCAGCGCCGGATCCTGCGCACCATCCTCGACTCCTCGGTCGAGGACGCCCGTGCCTCCTACCGGGCCATCTTCCGACTGCGGGCACCGCTCATGCGCTACCTGACCGACCTGGGCGGATCCTTGCCGCGGACCTTCCAGCGGGCCGCCGACGTGGTCGTGAACGACGACCTGCAACGGGCGCTGACCGCCGAAGACGTCGACCCGCAGCACGTCCAGGCGCTCCTGGACGACGCCCGAGCCTGGGACATCGAGCTGGACATCGTCCGGCTCGCCCACGCGGTGAGCGCGATGCTGGCATCGCTGGTCGAGCAGCTGGCGCGGAGACTCGCCGAGCCGTCGTTGTTCAGGCAGTTCGGTGAGGCGGACGGTGCGGCGCTGTGCCGCGCCACCACGCTGGCGCAGATGACCCGGTCGTTGCCGTTCGACGTCGATCTGTGGCGCCCCCAGAAGGTGTTCTACGACATGCTGCAGTGGGTCTACCCCGACCTGGCAGGCCGGGCGCAGGCCGGCGACGCGGCTGCGGCCGCCTGGAGGGCGCGGATCGAGGAGCTCGGTGACGCGCTCGGCGTCGCGGTCGCTGCCGGCCCCGTGTAGTCGGCGCGGTATGCACGTCCCCACGGCGACCTACCGGCTCCAGCTCGACGCCCGGTTCGACCTGCGCGCCGCCGCAGCGATCGTGGACTACCTCGCCGAGCTCGGCGTCGGCGACGTCTACCTGTCTCCGATCCTCACGGCCCCGCGGGGCGCCGCTCACGGTTACCACGTCACCGACCCGACGCGGATCAACCCCGAGCTGGGCGGCGACGAGGGCATGGCCACGCTGGCCGCCGCACTGACGGACCGCGGCTGCGGCTCGCTGCTCGACATCGTCCCCAACCACCTGGCTGCCAGCACGGAGAACCCGTGGTGGGTCGATGTGCTCACGCACGGGCCCGCGTCGGCGCAGGGCTCGTCGTTCGACATCGACTGGGAGGCGAGCGACGGTCGGGTGGTGTTGCCGATCCTGGGGCGTCCTCTCGACGAGGCGATCGACGCCGGGGACATCACGCTGGCTCTCGACGACGATGGGCTGCACCTGGACGTCCCCGGTGATCGTCTGCCGCTGGATCCCGCGACGTGCGCCGAGGTCTTCCGGCCCACTCTGGCCCGCCTGCGTGTCACCCTCGGCGATCATCATCCGGCCGTCCGGGAGCTGGCCCGCCTGGTCGGCATCGCCGAGCACGTCCCGCCCCGCCACGCCAGCAGCGACCACGAACGCCACCGCCGCCACGAACTCGCCGACGAACTCACCCAGCGCCTCCGCCAGCTCGACGCGCACAGCCCACCGCTGCATCGGGTGTTCACCGACGCCGTCCGTGAGGTCCGAGACGAGCGTCTGCGCGACCTCCTCGAGCGCCAGCCCTACGAGCTGGCGTTCTGGCGTACCGGTGTCGAGCGGTTGAACTACCGGCGGTTCTTCGACATCACCGACCTGGTCGGTGTCCGTGTCGAGGACCCGCAGGTCTTCGCCGAACGCCACGAGCGGATCTTCCAGCTGATCGCGGACGGGGCGGTCACCGGGCTGCGGGTCGACCACGTCGACGGGCTTTTGGATCCCGGCGGTTACCTCACGACACTCGAGCGCCAGGGCCGGTCGGCGGCGACCGGCGGTGCGCACGGCCGCTCGGGTGACGGGCCGGACGCGACCGGCGCAGGCGAGGGGAGCGGTGGGGGCCACCCCGATCGGTTCTACGTGGTGGTCGAGAAGATCCTGGAAGGCGACGAGCCGCTGCCGCAGGAGTGGCCGGTCGCCGGGACGACCGGCTACGAGTTCCTCAACGCGGTCAACGCCGTGCTCGTCGACGGCGAGGGGCTGGCGCGCATCGAGGAGATCTACCGGGACGTGACCGGGCGGCGCACCGCCGTCGCCGACACCCGTTACCGCTGCAAGGTCGACGTCCTGCAGGAACTGTTCCGCGGAGAGGTCGAGGGGCTCACCCGGCGCCTGGTCGATCTGGCGGGGCGGATCCCGGAGGTCGCCGGCGTGGCGGTCGAGGCGCTGCGCGAGACATTGATCGCGCTCACCGCGGCGTTCCCCGTCTACCGCACCTACCTCAGCGACGGGCACCTACCTGCCCGTGACCGAGCGCGGCTGGAACACGCGACCGGTGAGGTCCGTCGTCGCCGGCCGGACCTCGACGGTCGTGAGCTGGTCTTCCTCGAGCGCGTCGCCGCCCTCGACGTGCCGGTCGGGATCGACGAGGACGTCCGCCGCGACTGGCGCGAGGTGGTCCTGCGCTGGCAGCAGCTGACCGGGCCGGCCATGGCCAAGGGGTTCGAGGACACCACCTTCTACGTCGAGAACCGGCTGATCAGCTTGAACGAGGTCGGGGTGGATCCCGACGGGATCGAGCGCCCGGCCGGCGTGTCCGGTTTCCACCAGCGGGTCACCGACCGGGCCAGGACGTGGCCGCACGCCATGACGGCGACGTCCACGCACGACACCAAACGGTCGGAGGACGTCCGGGCACGCCTGGCCGTCCTCACCGAGATCCCCGACGAGTGGGCCGCGGCCGTCACACGCTGGACCGCGTCCAACGCCCACCACCGCCGCGACGTCGACGGGCGCACGGCCCCCGACCGCAACGAGGAGTGGCTGCTGTACCAGGCCCTGATCGGGATGTGGCCGCTGCATCGAGACGATGAGACCGACGTGCAGGCACGGGTCCGGCAGTTCGCTCAGAAGGCCGCCCGCGAGGCGAAGGTCAACACGTCGTGGCTCGACCCCGACGAGCGGTACGAGGGGACTCTCCTCGGCTTCGTCGACCGGGTCCTGGCCGACGAGGAGTTCGTCGCCGACGTCCGCCGTTTCGTCGGCCGTGTGGCGCTGCCTGGCGCCGTGAACAGCCTGAGCCAGGTGCTGCTCAAGCTCGTCGCCCCGGGCGTGCCCGACACGTATCAGGGCACCGAGCTGTGGGACTGGAGCCTGGTGGATCCTGACAACCGCAGGCCCGTCGACTACGTCCACCGCCGGCGGCTGCTGGACGGCGTCCGGTCGGCGGTGGCCGCCGACCCGGTCGCGGCCGCCGACGACGCCCGCGAGGGCTGGCGTGACGGGCGGGTCAAGCTGCTGGTGGTGTGGCGGGCCCTGCAACAGCGCCAGGCCCGTCCGGCACTGCTGCGGGATGGCACCTACGAACCGGTGGTGGCCAGCGGCGTGCACCGCGACCGCGTGGTGGCGTTCCTGCGCCGGGACGCCCAGGAGTGGATCGCCGCGATCGCGCCGCGGTGCGCCGCCGCGATCGGCGCCGGCGGGTGGCCCGTGCGGGGCACGTGGGGCGACACGGTCGTGCAGCTGCCGGGCACCGCCGGGGCGCGGGAGCTGCTCACCGGCCGTGTCCTGACGCTGGACGACGGCCGTCTGCGGCTCGCCGACGCGTTCGCGCACCTGCCGGTGGCGCTGATCTCACCGACCTAGAGTTGGCCTGGAGTCGAACAGGGCTCACCGGCTGGTGAGACGTTCAGCCCTTGGGCTGAGGGGTGTACTTCACCGTCTGGACGCGAATCTGGCCGTCGTCGGTGAAGACGAACGTGTCGGTGCCGTCTTCGACCCGGGTCTCGGCCGAGTCGGCTGTCCACTCAAGGTAGAGGATGTCGCCTTCGAAGACCTTCGTGGGCAACTCCCAGGACGCGTCCGGCACCGTGTCGATGAGTTCGACGAACCCCTGCCGCACCCCCTCCAGGCCGCGCCGCACCGTGCCGTTGCCGACGAAGATGGCGTCGTCGGTGTAGTCCGCGACGATCTCGTCGACGTCCTGCGCGCCCAGGGCCTCCACGTGGTGCTGGAAGGTCTCCTGCGGCGTGCGGGCCATGGCCAGTCCTGTCGTCGGGTCGGACCACGGGCCTTCGCAGCCCGTTCCGGCCATCCAACCCCCGCTGTCGGGGGCTTGCAAGGTTCCGTCTGCCTCGGCCGCTCGGTCGGCGAGTGATCAGTGACGCGCCCGGGCGGCGTGCAGTGCGGTGCCAGTTGCCGCTTCGCCGATGGCGCTGGAACTTTCGCTCCTGCCGACCGGGACGACAAGCGGCGTGCCGGTGACCGGGTCGTCGAGGATGCGGCTGTCGACACCGAACACGCGACGGACGGTGTTGGTCGTGACCACCTCCGCCGGCGGGCCCTCCGCAGCGATCTCGCCGTCGTGCATGGCAACGAGGTGGTGGCTGTGGCGGGCAGCCTGGTTCAGGTCGTGGAGCACCATGACGATCGTGCGACCATGGGTGCGGTTGAGCTCGGCGAGCAGGTCGAGCACCTCCAACTGGTGCGCGATGTCGAGGAAGGTGGTGGGCTCGTCGAGCAGCATGATCGGTGTGTCCTGGGCGAGCGCCATCGCGATCCAGACCCGTTGGCGTTGACCTCCCGACAGGTGATCGACGAGACGGTCGCGCAGCTGCACGGTGCGGGTGAGCTCCAGTGCCCGCTCGACCGCTTCCTCGTCGCCCCTCTGCCACTGCCGGAACAGCCGCTGGTGGGGGTAGCGGCCGCGGGCGACCAGATCCTCGACGGTCAGTCCCTCCGGGGCGGTCGGTGACTGTGGCAGCAGCCCGAGCCGGCGGGCGACCTCCTTGGTCGGCTGCCGGTGGATGGCCTGCCCGTCGAGGATGACGCGGCCGGCGCGTGGCTGGAGCAGGCGCGACAGTGCCCGCAGCAGCGTCGACTTGCCGCACGCGTTGGGGCCGACGACGCAGGTGATGCGCCCGTCGGGGATCTGCAGGCTGATGCTCCTGACGACCGCCGGGCCGGTGTCGTAGCCGAGCGTCACCTGGTCGACGCGGAGACGGCTCATGGGTCGGACCTCTCAGGTGGTGCGGTTGGCGCGGACCAGCAGGAACATGAAGTACGGCGCGCCGACCACCGCGGTGACGATCCCCACCGGCAGGCTGATCGGGGAGAACGCGTGCTGGCCGACGATGTCGGAGGCGACCACCAGCGCGGCGCCGATCAGCCCCGCCAGCAGCAGGACACCACCGGTGAGCGGGCCGGCGAGCATCCGGGCGATGTGCGGGGTCATGAGCGCGACGAACGCGACCGGGCCGGACACCGCGACCGCCGCCGCGGCGAGCGTGGCCCCCGTGCCGAGCAGGGCAGCGCGCGACGCCTCGGTGTGGGCGCCGAGCGCCGCGGCGACGTCGTCGCCGAGCTGGACGATCCGCAGCTGGGGCAGCAGGGCGAGCGCGGCGGGCAGCAGGACGACGAGCGACGCGGCGAGCCAGGCGACGTCCCGCCATGCGGAGGCGTACAGCGTCCCGGTCATCCAGACGATCGCGGTGGTGACGAACTCGACGGGGAAGCGGACGATCACGAGGGTCGTGAGCGCGATGAGCAGCGCGTTCACCCCGATGCCGACGACCACCAGCCGGTTGCCGCTGATGCCCTTGCGCCAGGTGAGCCCGTAGACCGCGACGGTCGCGGCGAGCGCGCCGGTGAGCGCGGCGACAGGCACGATCGCCGGCGACCGGAGCACCACGATGGAGACGACGGCGGCCAGCGTGGCGCCGGCCATCACCCCGATGATGTCGGGGGCCACCAAGGGGTTGCGGACGAGGCCCTGGAAGATCGCGCCGGACGTCGCCAGCGCGAACCCCACCCCGATGGCGGCGAGCACCCGCGGCAGCCGCAGGGTGCGCACGATGAACGCCTCGCGGCCCTCGCCGCCGCCGACCGCCGCCGCCAGCACATCGACCACCGACAGCGGGAAATCACCAAGCAGCACGGCCCACAGCCCGAGAGCGACCACGGCGGCGCTGGCCGCGGCGACGAGCGCCGCCGTGCGGGGCGCGACCCGCCCCGACCACGGTCCCACGCGCAGCGGCCGCCGAACGACACCGCGGGCCGTGGGCATGGCGCTCACAGGGGACTCAACTGTCGACCGCGGACGAGGTGGATCAGCACCGGCGCCCCGATGATCGCGGTGACGATCCCGACCTGGACCTCCGACGGCCGTGCGACGACACGCCCGAGCACGTCGGCGCCCAGCACCAGTACCGGCCCACCCACAACGGACACCGGGAGCAACCAGCGGTGGTCGGGGCCGACGACCGTGCGCACGGCGTGGGGGACAGCCAGACCGACGAAGCCCACCGGGCCGGCCGCGGCGACGGCGGCGCCCGCGAGCAGCACGACGACCACTGTCGACGCGCCGCGGACGACAGCGACGTTCTGACCGAGGTTCGCGGCGACGTCCTCACCGAGGCTGATCGTGTTCAACGAGCGCGCCAACGCAAACGCCACGACCAGTCCGACAGCCAGGAACGGGGCGACGTGACCGAAGGTGGCCAGGTCCCTGCCGGCCAGCGAACCAGCCAGCCAAGAGCGCACCTCGTCGAGGCTGCGCTGGTCGAAGATCAGCACGGTCGAGATCCACGCCGACAGGAGCGCGGTGACGACGGCGCCGGCCAGAACCAGCTTGACCGGCGTCGGACCCGACGCCCCGACCGACCCCACCAGGTACACGAGAGCCGCCGCGCCCAGCGCCCCGGCGAACGCGAACCACAGGTACACCGACGGGCTGGAGACCCCGAGCACGAAGACGGCGGTCACGACCCCGAACGCGGCCCCGCTGTTGATGCCGAGCACCGACGGCGACGCGAGCGCGTTGCGCGTGATCGCCTGCATGACCACGCCCGCGGCCGCGAGGGCCGCGCCGACGCCGATGCCGATGACCGTTCGCGGCAGTCTCAGCGAACGCACGATCAGGTGCGCGTTGGAACCGTCGAAGTCGGTGAAGGCCCCGAGCACCTCACCGGTGGTGAGCGACACCGACCCGATCCGCAGGCTCAGCAGCCCCGCGATGGCGAGCGCGACGACGCCAGCGAGGAAGACCGCAGAGCCGACGATCGCGCCACGGCGTGCGTGACCCGACCGGGCGCCGCTCCCACAGTCGTCGCCGGCGCCGTCGGCGAGCCCGTCCGACCGCCCGGCGAGGCTCATCCGCCGTTGCCCGTCGCTGTCTCGGCCCCCGAGGGACGATCGCCGGTCAGCGCGGCACGGACCCCGCCCGGCTCGAGGAAGTGCTGCGCGAGGTCGTCGAGCATGGCGTTGGCCGCCAGGATCCCGCCGCCGAGGTTCCAGTGCTCCTCGTTGACCGGGAACACCGCGTGGTTCTCGACCGCTCGCAGCCGCCGCCACAGCGGATGCGAGGTCCACTGCTCCTGCAGCTGGACCGCCTCACCCTCGGTCCAGTCCGACAGCATGACGAACATGACGTCGCCGTCCATGTCGGGGATCCGCTCCTGGCTGATCCCGATCAGTTGCTCGGAGGTCTCCCAGTCCTCGACCTGCTGTGCTTCCGGCCGGTCCAGCCCGGCATCGCGCAGCACGGAACCGGGGAACCCCGTCAGGTAGATGCGCACCTGGTCGGGCATGAACCGGATCAGCGACACCTCGGTGTCGGCCAGCTCGCCCAGGTCCCGTTCGAAGTCCGCGGTGCGCT
Source organism: Actinomycetota bacterium (assembly GCA_019347675.1). NCBI lineage: Bacteria > Bacillati > Actinomycetota > Actinomycetota bacterium. Next base: position 108,393 of record JAHWKW010000013.1, read on the forward strand.
CCTCCCACGCCCCGAGCACCTGCTCACCCTCCTGCTCGCGGCAGAGCGCCTGCGCCCACAGGGACACGTTGTCCTTCCAGGTCCGCCCGATCGTCTCGGCGAACACCGTCGGCGCGATCCGTGACAGCTGCTCGTAGATGGTCTCGTGACGCAGCTTCGAGCCCAGGATCACATCCGGTTCGAGAGCGGCGATCGCCTCGAGGTCGGGCTCCAGCTCGGTGCCCACGACCTGCGCGTCGTGCACCTCGTCGGGCAGGTAGGCGTAGAACTCGTCGGTCCACGGCTCGACCACCCCCACCGGGGTGACACCGAGCGCCAGCGTCGAATCGGTCTGGCCCTGGCCCAACGTCACCACGCGCACCGGCGTGCAGGCCACGTGCGTGGTGCCCATCGCGTGCTCCACGGTGGCCAGCTCGTTGCTGTCGGCGTCGGCCGCTGGCGTGGATGTGGCGGAGACGTCGCCAGCTGCAGGTGCGGCCGCGTCGCTCCCGCAGCCCGACAGCAAACCGGCGACGATCCCCAGCAGCGTGGCGCCGTTCGAGACCCTCATCGCGTCCCACCTCTCACGTCGGCGACGACCGTCGTTGCGCTGTTTACTCCGACCTCGACCTGGGTGTCCGCCGCAGGTCGACGAACCGGTACGTGGGTGGCCGGGCTGGCTGCGGCTCCCGACAGACCAGCGGCCGCGGCTCGCCCTCACGGCGCACCTCGATGCGCACGTCGTAGACGTCGGTCCCCGACTCGAGAACGACGTCGTGGATGCCACCGGCCCGGCGCCGGTGGCCCACCGGTCGCAGCGCGTCCACCCCGACGAGCCGCTCGTGGCGGCGCACGTGGTAGTCGGCGGCCTGGACCGGCGCGGAGTAGCAGGGGCGTCCACGGAAGTGGCCGAGCTCGATCCGCCCCTCGCGGTAGGCGTTGGCGATGCGGAGCGCATCTGCCGGTCCGACCCGGCCGAAGTAGAGGCCGTGGGGTAGGCACACGAGGTTGGCGGCGAAGCGGTCGCCGCCCAGATGGGTCGACTCCCACACCTGTCCACCGAACGCGGTCGCGAGCGCCCGGAAGGCGGGGCGGCCCAGCCGGGCGCAGCACGGATCCTTCTTGCCGTGCGTGCAGACCAGGAACACCGGCTCGCACAGGGGTCGGCCGAAGCCGGGACGGCAGCCGCCAGCCAGCGCGGCCAGGTCGACGTCGCGGAGGGCTTCCGGGCCGTCCACCGTCGCCTGCTCGGCCCACACCTGTCCCGGGCCGGTCCACACGAGGTAGAGCTGGCGCCCGGGCCTGCGACCGCGGTCGTGGCGGCGCGCGAGCGTCAGCCGCAGCCCCAGTTCCCGGGTCCGTCGCACCAGCTCGGACGCGGCGGGGACCGCCGCCGTCTCGAGCGGGTCGGCGCTCCACGTCCCGGGCCACTCGAGGACGACCCAGGCCCGCGTCCGACCGGCGCTGGCCAACATCTCCTCACCGGCGGAGGCCGAGCGCCGGGCGCAGCCGTCGTCCGCCGCTCGGCTGTGGGTAGACGACACCAGGCGACCTCGTCATACTCAGGTTAGGTTTACCTAAGCGCGACGCTAGCGGCTCCGGTGAGGTTAGGGCAACCTTAGCTGACGACGTCAGTGCCGGTGGCCGTCAGCTGGCCGTCGCCTTTGCGCTTGGCCAGCGCGCCCATCGGGCTGTCGACCTCGTCGTGGGGGTCGTCGGCGCCTTCACCGCTTGCTCGGACAGGTGAACGGCGACGGCGGCGTCCGTGGGGAGCGAAGCCACCTCGCGCTGGGCCGTCGTGGGGGCGCAGCCACGCGTCGATCACGTCTGCTGCGCCGCTTTGGGGTCACACCCACGGCATAGCCGGTCCTGCAGGACGGTCCGGCGTCGAGCAGGGGTCGAGCAGGGTAGCCATCTCGGGATCAACCCATCTCGACGAGGTGTGCGAAGAACTCGCGGAAGCCGGCGTCAGGGTGATGCGGCTCATTCGGTTACCTCCAAGGGGCTGTGCATGCCCAGCGCGAGGTGCGACTCCACCTCGCCGTTCTCCTCCTCCACGAGGTTGCACAGCAGCACGTAGCTGCCCGCGGACAGCTGGAACGTGCCGGGGCATCGCTCACCGGCAGGGAACGCCTCGATCTCGCCGACGAGCGCGCCCTCCTCCAGCGCGGCTTCGTCCAGCGCGCCGCTGGCGTCGACCGGCAGGGACGCGACGTCGTCTGCCTCCACGACCACCAGTTCGTGCGGTTCGTCGCCGACGTTGTCGGCCAGGAACGTGACGGTCCCCGCCGGGGTGGTGGCTGTCGCGGGCGTGACCGACCACTCGTCGAGGGTGACGGGGACCTCCGTTCCTCCGCCGCCGCCGACCGGCTCGCACGCGACGCTGGCCGACCCGCCGCCGGTCGTCTCGGCGCCGCGACCGCACCCCCCGAGCAGCAGAACTACCCCAACGACGGCCTGCCATCTCATGCCCTCTCCGTTCGGCCGCTCGTCTGCCCCGTCACCGCTCAGGGCCTGTGGCGTTTTCTCGACTATGGTTAGGTGAACCTAACATCCCCGCCGGCGGCTGGCCAGACCCGCTGAGCCGCCGCCGCGGCCAAGCAGGTCACCACCCCCGCCGGGCGACCCGGATCGCGGATCCTCGGGGCGCCGCTCGGACATCCTCGGTGCCGGGCGGATTGCGTTGGGCTGCGTCACCGGGCTCGTTGGAACTGACGGTGCAACGGCGATGTGAACCGTGGCAGGATCAACCGGTCAGAGCCAGCCAGACCTGGGGGCCAAGACCTCGGGCCGCAGCGGGCGCCCCGCTGTCGCTGGCGTTTCAGTCCTCGTCGTGCGTCTCGGTCCCGGTCGCGCCGCACACGCACGTGAACGGGGCGGCGGTCGGCTCGGGGCAGGCCTTGGTGTACTTGACCTTGGCCCCGCACTCGCAGAGGAACTTCTGGCCGGCTTCGACGCCCACCCGACCTCCTGTCAGCTCGGCGGGTAGGTATGGCCGGTCTCCTGCGCCAGGGGACGCATGTCCCGGCCGCACACGCAGCGGGGGTCCTGTTCCCACGGCTGGGGGCAGTCCTTGGTGTAGACCACCTCGGCGCCGCACTCGCACCCGAACCGCTGATCTTTGCGTGCTCCCATCGGTGACGAGCGTAGGAGGTGGCTGGTGCGGTCGTCGTCCGGACGGCCGGGACAGCGCACGGTCCGGCGCCCGTCTGTCGGCGCGCGTGGCAGACGACAACCGCATGCTCGACTGCGCGCTGAGCGCGCGAGCAGTGCGCAGTTGAGCGTCCGTTCAGGTGGCCGGTTGGCCTTCACCGTCCCGAGGATGTACACAGGGGTACCGATGGCCGCCGAAGACCGCACCGCCACGCCGACCGGGTCGCGCACCCGTCGGCGCGGCGTGCCCCCGGCCGTCGGGATCCTGGCCCTCATCCTGGGCCTGCTCGTCCTTTGATGCCGCGGCGCCCCTTCCCACCCAGGGCGACCGCGGAGAGGTGACCGGGTTCGACGCAGACACCGCGGCCAGGCCGCGGACCAGGATGAGGAGCACCGCACATGGGACGACCCATCGACGTCGCGGCCGCCCGCTCGCTGCCGCCTGACGTCACGATCTTCGACACGACCCTCCGCGACGGCGAGCAGGCCCCCGGTATCTCGCTCGACGCGCGCGAGAAGGTCGAGATCGCCCAGCAGCTGTCGCGCCTGCAGGTCGACGTGATCGAGGCGGGCTTCCCGGCGGCGTCCAACGGCGACCTCTCCGCGGTGAAGGCCGTCGCAGCGGAGGTGGGTGCGGTCGGGAGCGACGCGCCGGTGATCGCCGCGCTGGCCCGCTGCGTGGACGGCGACATCGAGCGGGCCGCGAAGGCGCTCACACCGGCCATCCGCAGCCGCATCCACGTGTTCATCTCCTCGTCGGAGATCCACCGCACGGTGATGCTCAAGGCCACCGAGCAGGAGGTTCTCGACCGGGCTGTGCACGCCGTCGGGCTGGCCCGCAGCTTCACAGACGATGTCGAGTTCAGCCCGCAGGACGCGACCCGCACCGACTTCGAGTTCCTGGTCGATCTCGTGGCAGCGGCGGTGGAGGCAGGCGCAACCACCGTCAACATCCCCGACACGGTCGGGTACGCCTTGCCACACGACTTCGGCGGCTGGATCGCGGAGCTGCACCGCCGGATCCCGACGATCACACAACGTGGCGTCGTGGTGTCGGTGCACTGCCACAACGATCTCGGCTTGGCGGTCGCGAACTCTCTGGAGGCGGTCCGCAACGGCGCGCGACAGGTCGAGGTGGCCGTCAACGGGATCGGTGAGCGAGCCGGGAACTGCTCGCTGGAAGAGATCGTGATGGCGATCCGCACCCGCGCCGATCTACTGGGGACCCGGACCCGTGTCAACACCCCCGAGATCACCCGGACGTCGCGTCTGGTCAGCACGCTCACCGGGTACTCGGTGCAGCGCAACAAGGCGGTCGTCGGGGACAACGCTTTCGCGCACGAGTCGGGGATCCACCAGCACGGTGTCCTCGCCGACCGCCTCACCTACGAGATCATGCGCACCGAGGACGTCGGCGCCGACGGCACACAGATCGTCCTCGGGAAGCACTCGGGGCGGCACGCGTTCCGGCGGGCGGTCGCCGACCTCGGTTTCGACCTGTCCGAGGAGGAGCTGTCGCGCGTGTTCCTGCGCTTCAAGGATCTCGCCGACCGCAAGAAGGAGATCGGCGAGAAGGACATCGAAGCCATCGTCGCCGCGGAGGTGCACGTCGCAGCCGACGACGACTACGAGCTGGTCGCTCTCACCGTCGCGGGAGGGACCCGAGCTGCCCCGTCCGCGACGGTCGAGCTCCGCGTGTCCGACGGGACCACCCGGACCGCGACCGCGACGGGCGACGGCATGGTCGACGCGGCGTGCGGCGCCATCCGCCGCGCCGTCGACCGCGACGGGATCACCCTGGTTGCCTTCCAGGTGGCGGCCGTCACGCCCGGGGTGGACGCCCTGGGTGACGTCACCGTCCAGATCGAGGTGGAGAACGGGGAGCGCTTCACCGGGCGCGGCGTCTCCACCGACGTCGTGGAGGCCAGCGCCCGGGCGTACCTCGACGCGCTGAACCGGTCGCTGCGCCTGACCCACCGGAGCCGGGAGTTCCGGCCGTGACCCGGCCTACCCGCCCAGACGCCCACCCGACGAGCGAGACACGTGGAGATGACGACACGATGACCACCACCATCAAGCTCACCGTCCCGCCCGATCAGACCCCCGCCGAGGAGGCCGAGCTGGTCGCGGCGGTGGCGTCCGCCATCGCGCAACGCACCGGCGAGGCGGAGATCCGCTTCGAGCTCGAGAAGCCCGAGGAGGTCTCCTACCAGGCGATGGGCAACCGCACGGCGGCGTCCGACCGCTGGAACCGATGACCCGACCGACAGGGATCCCACGTTGAGTGCGCCACGCACGCTGGTCGACAAGATCTGGGACGAGCACCTGGTCGGCACGTCGGACGCCGGCGACGGCCCCGACCTGCTGTACGTCGACCTGCATCTCGTGCACGAGGTGACCAGCCCCCAGGCCTTCGAGGGGCTGCGCCAGGCTGGCCGGACCGTGCGCCGGCCCGACCTCACGGTGGCGACGATGGACCACAACGTCCCCACCGACCCCGACGTGGTCCGCGGGCGCCTCCCGATCGCCGACGAGATGTCGCGGACCCAGATGGATGTCCTGGCGCACAACTGCGAGGAGTTCGGCATCCGGCTGTTCCCGATGGGATCTCGCAACCAGGGCATCGTCCATGTCATCGGCCCGGAGTTGGGCTTGACCCAGCCGGGGATGGTGATCGTGTGCGGTGACTCGCACACCGCGACCCATGGGGCGTTCGGGGCGTTGGCGTTCGGGATCGGTACCAGCGAGGTGGAGCACGTGCTGGCCACCCAGACCCTCCCCCAGAACCCGCCCAAGACCATGGCGGTGGAGGTGGTGGGGTCGCTCCCGCGTGGGGTGACCGCCAAGGACGTGATCCTGGGCGTCATCAACCGGATCGGCGTGGACGGTGGGATCGGTCACGTCATCGAGTACCGCGGACAGACGATCCGCGGCTTCTCGATGGAGGAACGGATGACCGTGTGCAACATGTCGATCGAGGGTGGGGCGCGCGCAGGCCTGGTCGCCCCCGACGGGACCACGTTCGCGTGGCTGAAGGACCGACCGCACGCGCCGTCCGGGGAGGATTGGGACCGTGCCGTGGCGCACTGGCGGACCCTGGTCACCGACGACGGCGCGACGTTCGACCGCGTGGTGACCATCGACGCGGCCGGCCTCGAACCGTTCGTGACCTGGGGGACCACACCAGCCCAGTCGGTCCCGGTGACGGGGCGGGTCCCGCGCCCCGACGAGGCGCCGGATCCCGCGACCGCCGACCAGTGGCAGCGGGCGCTGACCTACATGGGCCTGGACGGCGGCGAGGCGATCGTCGACCTGCCGATCGATCGGGTGTTCATCGGGTCGTGCACGAACGCGCGTCTGGGTGACCTGCGGGTCGCAGCCGAGGTCGTGGCGGGGCGGCGGGTCGCCGACGGTGTCCGCGCGATGGTCGTGCCGGGGTCGGGGCTCGTGAAGGCAGCGGCCGAGGCCGAAGGTCTCGACCGGATCTTCGTCGACGCAGGCTTCGAGTGGCGTGAGCCGGGCTGCTCGATGTGCCTGGGGATGAACCCCGACATACTCGGAGCCGGCGAGCGGTGCGCCTCCACATCCAACCGCAACTTCGAGGGCCGACAGGGCGCGGGGGGACGCACCCACCTGGTGTCGCCGCAGATGGCCGCTGCCGCCGCGCTGGAGGGACGGTTCGTGGACGTCCGTGAGGCGGTCAGCGACGTGGGAGCATCCGCGTGAAGCAGGTGACGCGCGTGGTGGGCACGGTCTGCCCGCTCGACCGGGCCGACGTCGACACCGACCAGATCATCCCCAAGCAGTTCCTCAAGCGCATCGACCGCAGCGGCTTCGGGCCGTTCGCGTTCTGGGGTTGGCGCTACGACGAGAACGGGGAACCGGTCAGGGACTTCCCGATGAACCGGCCGGAGCACCGAGACGCCTCGATCCTGCTCTCGGGACCCAACTTCGGCTGCGGGTCGTCACGGGAGCACGCCGTGTGGGCGCTCGACGACGCCGGCTTCGAGGCGATCGTCGCCCCCAGCTTCGCCGACATCTTCCGGACCAACTGCACGAAGGTCGGCGTCGTCACCGTCGAGCTCCTCGGCGGTGTGATCCGCCAGCTGTTCGACCTGGTCGCCGACGACCCGACGGTCACGGTCACGATCGACCTGCGGGGCCAGACGATCAGCGCACCCGGTCTGGACACCGCCACCTTCGACGTCGATCCCCACGTCAAGCACCGGTTGGTCAACGGCCTGGACGACATCGGACTGACCTCGCAACACGCCGACGCCATCGACGCCTTCGAGGAGCACCGCCCCGCCTGGCTGCCGTCGCTGCGGTAACCGGCGACCGGTCGGGCTCGCGCACCGGTTCGCACCGGTTACGACGACCTGTCGCAACCCCAATGGCCGACTGGCACCGGTCGGTTCACGGCCCGAGGCGGATGATCCGGTCGTCGCCGGGGCGCGGATCGCCGTAGCCGTCACGGTTGCTGGTGGTCACCCACAGCGAGCCGTCCGGGGCCTGCACGACCTGGCGCAGCCGCCCGTACTCGCCGACCAGCAGCGCCTCCGCGGACGGCTCGGCGTCGGTGAGCGACACCCGCCACAGCCGTTGACCGCGCAGCGCCGCGAGGAACAGGTTGCCGTCCCACTGCGGGATGGCACCGTCGACCAGGAACGTCGTGCCCGACCATGATGCGTCCGCCGGCTGGCGCACGAACACCGGATCGATCAGCCCGTCGCGTCCGGCCCGGCCGGTGACCATCGGCCAGCCGTAGTTCCCCCCCGCCTGGATGCGGTTGACCTCGTCGTCGCGGTTGGGCCCGAATTCGGCCGCGTGCAGCTGCCCGTCGCCGTCCCACGCCAGGCCCTGGACGTTGCGGTGCCCCAACGAGTACACCGGGGAGTCGCCGAACGGGTTGTCGTCGGGGATCCCGCCGTCGGGCGTGATCCGGAGGATCTTCCCGGCCAGCGAGGAGCGATCCTGTGCCCGCTCACCCACCGACGCGTCCCCCGTGCCGATGTAGAGCAAGTCGTCGGGTCCGAACGCGATCCGCCCGCCGTTGTGGATCGTGGCCTTGGGGATGCCGGTCAGGATCGGTTCGGCGTCGCCACCGGGCTCGAAGCGCACCACCCGGTTGTCGTTCGCGGCCGTGTAGTAGGCGTAGAGCAGGCCGTCCCGCGCGAACGACGGTGACGCCGCCAGCCCCAGCAGTCCCCCTTCCCCGGCGGCGTCGACCGAGAACCGGTGGACCTCGCGGGGCGGTCCTCCCGGCGGCAGCTCCAGCACCCGGCCGGTGTCCTGCTCGGTGACGTAGGCCCGTTCGTCGCCGACGAACGCCAACCCCCACGGCGCCGCGATCCCCTCCGCCACGACCGTGGTGGTGACCGCCACCGTCGCTGGCTGCACGGGGGAGGGACTGGCGGTCGTGGTCGCGGGCGGGGTCGCTGCGCCGGGTGCGGTCGGGGTCGGCGAGCCGGTCGGGGTGGTGGCGACCGGGGGGGTCGCGTCCCTCCTGGTCAGCACGACGGCGACCAGCGCGCCAACGACCACGACCAGTGCTGCCCCAACCACCAGCCCGGTGCGGCGATCCACGTCCACTCCTCCAGGAACGCACGCGTCTGCGGCGTCCACCGTGCCAGCTCTTCGCGTGCGGCCCGTTGGCCCACCCGTCCGGACGGCGCGGACCGTAACCGGTCGCCGATACCCTCCCGCCGCCGCGGCGACGACGGGGAGCGAGGTGGACGACCGACCGATCGGGGTGTTCGACAGTGGTTTGGGCGGCCTCACGATCGTGCGCGCGCTGGGCGACCTCCTCCCCGACGAGCACCTGCTGTACTTCGGCGACACGGGGCGGTTCCCGTACGGCTCCAAACCGCCGGAGCTGCTGCGCCGGTACTCCACCGAGATCGTTGATCTCCTCGTCGACCACGACGTGAAGATGGTCGTGGTGGCCTGCAACAGCGCATCCTCGGCGGCGTTGAGCCACCTGCGCGAGCGCTACACCGTCCCGATCGTCGGCGTGATCGAGCCGGGCGTGCGGGCGGCGTTGGACGTCACCCGCGGCAAGATCGGGGTGATCGGGACCGAGGCGACGATCTCGTCGGGGGCGTACGAGCGGGTGTTCGCCGAGTCCCGCGCGGATGTCGAGGTCGTCACGCAAGCCTGCCCCGGTTTCGTCGAGCTCGTCGAGTCCGGCGACGTGGCGTCGACGCAGTCCTACGGGGTGGTCGCGCCGAAGCTGGCCCCCCTCCGCGTCGCCGGGATCGACACCGTCATCCTCGGCTGCACCCACTACCCGCTCCTCGGTCGCGTGATCAGCGACGTCCTCGGCCGTGACGTGGTCCTGGTCTCCAGCGCCGAGGAGACCGCCTTCGAGGTGCGCACGCTGCTGGAGCGCACCGGGCTGGGACGCCGTCCCGGGCAGGGCCCGGCGGAGCGGATCCTGTTGACCAGCGGCGACGAGGACAGGTTCCGCACGCTGGGGGACCGCTTCGCCGGGTCGGCGATGGGTCCGGTGCGGGGCTGGGACTGGCCGCCGGGGAGTGCCCAGCCGCAGATGGACGACGTGGCGTCAGCCGCAACCGGCGCGTCGTGACGGTCGTCACGGTCGCGTTCGACCTGATGGACACGGTCGTGCGCGATCCGTTCCGTGAGGCCCTGACCGCGGCGACCGACCGTGCGCTCGCCGACGTCCTCCGCGAACGTGAACCGGGAGCCTGGTCGCGGTTCGAGTGCGGAGACCTCACCGAGGAGCAGTACTTCGCCACCTTCCGCTGCCGGTTCGACGTCGTTGCCTTCCACACGGCCCGCCGCGCCGGGTACCGCTGGCTGCCGGGGATGCGCGAACTCCTCGACGACCTCGCCGGTCAGGCCACGCGTGTGGCCGCGTCGAACTACCCCGTGTGGGTCGAGGAACTGGCCGACGGGCTCCTGGCCGACCGTTTCGAGTGGGTGCTCGCCTCCCACCACCTCGGCGTCCGCAAGCCCGACCCGCGGTTCTACCGCCGCCTGTGCCGTGAGATCGCGACAGCCCCCGAGCACGTCGTGTTCGTCGACGACCGCGACGAGAACGTCGACGCGGCGCGGCAGGTCGGGTTGCGCGCCCACCGCTTCGTCGAGGCGGGCGACGTCCGTGGCCGCCTGCGCGACGAGGGCCTGGCGGTGTGAGGAGCGGTCAGGGGCCGGCGTCGTCGTCGAGGACGCCGGCCACCACCTCCGCCAGCGCAGGCGAGCGCGCCACCAGCGCCGGGTCGAGCCGGATCTCCCCGGTCGCGACCCACCACAAGCGGGCGACGTCGTCCGCTTCCTCGGGAAGCTGTTCGAGCCACGCCAGCGCTTGTCTCGCGTCGGCCTGGTGCCCGTCGCACCACGCCCGCGGACCGAGCCGGACGGCACAACGCCGGCCGAGGTAGCGATGGATGCCCGGGCCGCACATCGCGACCAGCCGCGCTTCGTGCCCGCAGCGATCGCACTCGCCGGCCTCGACCGCACGGGGCCCCAGCTCCTCGCGGTCCAGCCACGGGTACCGGCTGCGGAGAGCCGCCCGCAGGGTCCGCGCGTCGAAGGCCCTGCCCATGTCGCGTCTCGCATCGCCGGCCGTCCGTGCGACGCCGCGGCGGCGGCCCGACCTCGGCGACGCGATCACCCACATAACGGCAGCGGTGGTGACAACGGCGTGAGCGACCCTGCCCGGTGGTGGGTGTCCGTGCCGGGGAGCCGGCCAACCCGCCTACCATGCGGCCGCACCGGCGTGTGATCGGAAGGACAGCGGTGGCGCACCGCATCGCGGTCGTCGCAGGCGATGGGATCGGCCCGGAGGTCATCGCCGAGGCGCTGAAGGTCCTCGACGCCGTGCAGGAAGCCGAGAGCTTCGACACCGAGCGGGTCGCCTTCGACCTCGGCGGCCAGCATTACATCGAGACCGGCGAGGTGCTCGACGACGCGACGCTGGGTGAGCTGGCTCGCTTCGACGCCGTCCTGCTCGGCGCGGTCGGGACCCCCGACGTGCCGCCGGGCGTCCTGGAACGTGGACTGCTGTTGCGCCTGCGCTCGGCGTTCGACCAGTACGTCAACCTCCGCCCGGTGAGGCTGTACCCGGGGGTGCGCTCGCCGGTGGCTGGCCTGACCCCCGACCGCTGTGACCTGGTCGTGGTCCGCGAGAACACCGAGGGCGTGTACGCGGGAGCCGGCGGGGCCGTGTACCGCGGCACGGCGGCGGAGGTGGCCACGCAGGAGTCGCTGAACACCCGCCGCGGGGTGGAGCGCCTGGTGCGGTACGGCTTCGAACTCGCCGCGCAGCGGCGCGGCCGTCTCACCCTGTGCCACAAGACCAACGTGTTGACCCACGCCGGCGACCTGTGGGCGCGGACGGTTGCGGACGTCGCCTCCGACTACAGCGACGTGGGCCACGACTACGTCCACGTCGACGCGATGTGCCTGTACCTGGTCACACAACCCGAACGCTTCGACGTGGTTGTGACCGACAACCTGTTCGGCGACATCGTGACCGACCTGGGCGCTGCCGTGCAGGGCGGGATGGGCCTGGCTGCGTCCGCCAACCTCGACCCGACCCGCCGCCACCCCTCGATGTTCGAGCCGGTACACGGCTCGGCGCCCGACATCGCCGGGACCGGCCGCGCCGATCCGGTGGCGGGGGTGCTCAGCGTCGCGCTGCTGCTGGACTTCGTCGGCGAGGACGCCGGCGCCCGTCGGGTCGAACGGGCAGTCAGCCGGTGGCTGTCGATCCGCGGACCGGACGAGGTCACCACCGCCACGGCCGGCGACCGCCTGGCCGAACTCGCTGCGGGGTGACGGTGCCGCGGTCCCCCCGGTAGCGTTCCCAACAGCCGGGACCGCTCCCCGATCAAGGGACGTTGGAATGCCCATCCCGAAGTCCGACAAGATCTGGTTCGACGGCGAGTTCGTCGACTGGGACGCGGCAACCGTCCACTTCCTCACCCCCACGCTCCACTACGGCTACGGGGTGTTCGAGGGCATCCGCGCCTACGCCACCGACCGCGGGCCGGCGGTCTTCCAGCTCGAGGCGCACGTCGGCCGCATGTTCGACTCGGCGAAGCTGTACCCGCCGCTGGATCAGATCCCGTGGACGCAGGAACAGGTGGCCGACGCCATCTTGGAGACCATCCGGGTCAACGGCCACGATGCCTGCTACATCCGGCCAGTCATCTTCCTGGGCTACGGCGAGATGGGCCTGAACCCGTTGCCATCCAAGCCGCAGCTGGCCATCGCGACGTGGGAATGGGGCGCGTACCTGGGGGAGGAGGCGCTGGTCTCGGGCGTGCGGGTGATGACCAGCTCGTGGCGGCGGATCGGGAAGAACACCATCCCGCCGGCCGCCAAGGCAAACGGCCAGTACATCAACAGCTCCCTCGCCAAGGTCGAAGCCCTTCGCGCCGGGTACGACGAAGCGATCATGCTCAACGAGCACGGGTTCCTGGCCGAAGGCACCGGCGAGAACGTCTTCATCGTCCGCGACCGCGTGCTGCTCACCCCACCGCTGGCGGACGGTCCTCTCGGCGGCATCACCCGCGCGACCGTGATCGCCTTGGCCGGCGACCTCGACATCCGGGTCGAGGAGACACCGCTGGTCCGCACCGACCTGTACCTGGCCGACGAGGCGTTCCTGACGGGCACCGCTGCGGAGGTGACCCCGATCCGCGAGGCCGACGGGCGGGTGCTCGGCGAGCGCGGGCCGGTGACCACCCGGATCCAGTCGCTGTACATGGACGTGGTCGGCGGCAAGGCCGATCGCTACAAGGAGTGGCTTGCCTACGTCCGCGAGTGATGACGACTCGGTCGGCCGGCGTCACTCACCGGCGCTGGTCGGGGTCGTCCCGCCACCCGCGTCGGCATGGAAGAACGCCCCTGCATGCCCTGGTTGACGTGGAAGCGGCACACGAAGCGCAACGCCCGCTGTCGGGGAGCAGGACGTCGACCTGCTGCTCCGATCCCGGCTCGAGCGCCACGTCGACGTCCTGCTCCTCGATGGTGAAGGTGTGGCGCTGGTCGCCCTCGTTGAACACCCGCACCTGCACGATGCCGGCCGTCGACGTCCGCACGAAGGTGGGCGCGAAGTAGAAGTCGTCGGCCTCCAGGTCGAGCGAGTCGCCGGTGAGGTCGGCCGTTCCGTGGTCGTTGACGCTGCCTTCGAGCTCGACCGGCGCGGGGCCGGCGTCGGCGGTCGTCCCCGTCTGGGTCCGGGTGACCACGATCACCGCGATGACGGTGCTGAGCATCTGTAGCAGGTCCGCCCGCCGGCCGTGGTGACCCGTCCGACGGTCTCGTAGGTCCCCGCGTACAACGACGACAGCAGCAGGCTGCGACGCCATCCGCCCGGGCGGTTCAAAGCGAGCTCTTACCCGTCGCCGTGGAAGGGGCAGGTCATCGCACGCAAACCCCGGGAACAACCGGACGCCTGACGCGGCTCCTTGCCTCCGAGGCCGGGTCGGTCTCGAAGCCGACTCGAAACGGCACCACAAGATCAAGCGCCCGACTGCACGTCACGCTCGTCGCATGTGACCGCCCGCAGATCGGATCCGCCTTGCCCCGCTTGGCTGAGCATCGGTGACTGTCAGGCGTTGTCGTCGAGTGCGTGCAGGAGCGCGTCGCGGGCACCTCGCAGGTGGGCGGCGATGACGGTTGCCAGGCGGTCGGGGTCACGGTCGGCGATGGCGCGCATCATCGTGAGGTGCTCCCGGGATGCTCGTTCGATGCCGCGGAGCCGGTGGACGTAGCGGTGGGAGTAGGGCTCGACCAGGCCCATGACCTGCCCGACGATGCGGATGGTGTGGGGCCGGGGGACGGGGGCGTACATGGAGGCGTGGAAGCGCTGGTTGAGCTGCGACCAGCGGTCGGGCGGCGGGTCGTCGAGCATCTGTTCGGCCAGCTGGTGGAGGTGGCGGATGTCGGCGGGGGGCAGGTTGTCGATGATCTCGCCCGCGAGCGGAGGTTCGAGACGCAGCCGCAGGTCGTAGAGGTCGATGATGTCGCGTCGGGTGTGTTCGACCACCCGTGCCCCCCGGCCGGCCTCCAGGACCACCAACCCTTCCCCGGCCAGGCTGCGCAACGCCTCACGGACCGGGATGCGGCTGACGCCCAGGTCGTCGGCCAGCTCGACCTGATTGAGGGAGGTGCCGGGCGCCAGCGTCCCGTGACGGATGCGGTCACGCAGCTGGTCGGCGATCGCTTGCGGGTCGGTGGCGGCCACGGTCGATGCTCCTCCTACTGGCAGACCTCGCTGCATCGTCTCCCTTGCGATGGGAGTATAGCCTGTATACAGTTGCCGCGTGCGAGGAGGATGGCGCTGGGCGAGGGCATGCGGGTGACGGTGGTGGGAGCCACCGGTCTGGTCGGACGGGAGCTGCTGCGGCTGCTGCAGGTGCGTCGGTTCCCGGTGGCTGGCGACCCGGTGCTGGTGGCCTCCCCCGCTTCGGAAGGCAGGCGCCTGCCCTGGATGGACCGAGAGGTGAGGGTGCGGGCGCTGTCTGCCGAGGTGTTCGACGGGGTGGACGTCGCGCTGTTCTCGGCAGGTGGACCACGGTCACGTGAGTTCGCGCCGGTCGCGGTGGAGGCCGGCGCGGTGGTGGTCGACAACTCCTCAGCGTGGCGCAGCGATCCCGACGTGCCGCTGGTGGTCGCCGAGGTCAACCCGCAGGCGATCGCACGTCGTCCGAAGCGGATCGTGGCCAACCCCAACTGCACCACCATGGTGCTGATGGTCGCTGCCGGTCCGTTGCACGCGGCGTTCGGGCTAGTCGAGATGACGGTCGCGACCTACCAGTCGGTCGGCGGTGAGGGACGCGCGGCGATCGGTGAACTGGTCGGCCAGGCCCGCAAGCTGGTGGCCGACGCCGACCGGCTCCGCCGCGACGGCGCGGCGGTGGAGTCGCAGGTCGTCGGTGAGCACTTCTCCCGCACGGTGGCGTTCAACGTGCTGGCCCACTGCGGCGACTTTCAAGGCGACCACTACACGGTCGAGGAGCACAAGGGGTCTCGTTAAGTTTCTGACGAAGATTTACGGTAAGGCGCTTGAATGGAGGCGCTAGCGGTCGCGGGTTTACGGTAGGTCTTTGAGGTCGGCTGGGGTGGTGATCTTCATGACGTCGTTCCGCAGCGGGCGAAGCTCTCCTTCGATCGTGGGCTCGTCGAAGGAGTAGGTGCCGACCAGGTGGACGTGTTGCCAGATCAGCGGGGAGATGTGCTGCCACGCGTGCTGTGGGACGGGCTCGGCACGTCGTTCCAGTTCGGTCGCGGCGGCAGTCAGGTAGCGCGTGTTCCATACCACGATGGCGTTGATGACCAAGCTGAGGGCCGAGGCCCGGTTGAGCTGGGCTTCGGAGCCTCGGTCCCCGAACCGCCCTTGGCGGCCGTAGAAGATCGCGCGCGCCATGGCGTGGATGCTCTCCTGGCGGTTAAGGCCGACTAAGACCCGTCGGCGGAGCCGCTCGTCGTCGACGAAGGCGAGGATGTGGCGGGTCTTTGCTAGCCGGCCCAGCCCCTCCGTGTCAAGCTCTCGTGGGACAAGCTCCAGGCCGATAATGAACGAGTCTGAGGGCGAGATGGGACACGGGAACAATGACAACCAACGCGTCCGTGGCCAACGGCCACACTGGGGGCATGGACCACGAGGATGACGTCGAGGTCCCCGCGCGGGCACGACGCCGTAGCTACACCGCGAAGTACAAGCAGGAGATCCTGGCCGAGTACGAGCAGCTGGATCGCGACGGCAAGGGCGCGCTGCTGCGCCGCGAGGGGCTGTACACGTCGCTGATCTCCGAGTGGCGCAAGCAGCGTGACCGTGGGGCGCTCGAGGCGCTGTCGGCCAAGCGAGGCCGCCCGCCCGTCGATCCCAAGGACCGCGAGATCGCCCGGCTCAAGGCCCACACCGAACGGCTCGAGCGTGAGCTGGAACGCACCCGCAAGGTGGTGGAGGTCCAGGGAAAACTCTCCGCGCTCTTGGAGGAACTCGCGACCGAGAGCCGCAACGACGCGAGCGAGCGCGACAGATGATCGACGACGCGATCGACGAGCTGACCCCGGTGGTTGGAGTCGTGGCCGCGTGCAAGGCGGTGGGGTGTCCACGCTCGTCGGACCATCGGCGGCGCACCCGCCCGTACGGGCCCCCGGCACCGCCGGCTTCGCGCAAGGGTCAGGCCCAGCCGCGGGCGCTGTCGGAGCCTGAATGGGCCCAGGTGCGCTCGGTGCTGCACGAGCCGCGGTTCGTCGATCAGGCACCC